>JACPYM010000104.1 GCA_016196035.1 Acidobacteriota bacterium
GCGGGCAAGCTCAGTCCTGCGCCCCATCCGGGGCGCGCGTGACTGGCGTGCGGGGTTCCGGTGGTTGCGGCGAGGCCTCCACCACCGGCGAATCTCCCGCGCGCCTCCGGCGCAAAGAATTGTCAAATCCGAGCCGAACTTGCTTACTGCGTAACATCAGTCAGTAAAACTCCAATTCACTGAGCTAACGTTTATCAGCCCGCCGCCGCCACGGCCAGGCCGCCAAACCGCCGTTGGCGCTGGTGAAACACGGTGACGGCTTCCGCCAACTGCGACCGATCAAAATCCGGCCAGAGGCAGGGGGTGAAATAGAGTTCGGCATAGGCACATTCCCACAGCAAAAAATCGCTTAGGCGCTGTTCGCCGCTCGTGCGCACCAGCAAATCAACATCGCGCGCCGGTTCATCGGCATGCATCGCTTGCCCCAAGGCCAGCACCAAAGCGGCGCGCGAGGCGGGCGGTTTTCCTGTCTGAAAAAGCTGATTGACCGCCCGCAACAAAGTCTCGCGCGCGGAATAGTCCAACGCCACACGCACGTGCAAGGTGCGGCCCTGGCCCGTCGCCTTTTCGGCAGCCTCGATCAACGCCACCAGGTCAGGCCCCAAACGGTCCCGGCGTCCAATCACGCTGATACGCACGCCATTCCGCACACAATTCGCTGTCTCTTTGAGCAAATACAAGCGCAGTAATTTCATCAAGGCGCTGACTTCAGGAGCCGGGCGTTGCCAGTTGTCGGAGGAAAAGGCATAGAGCGTCAGCGTGTTGATCCCCAACTGCGGCGCGGCCTCGATCACACGCCGCACGGCATCGGCGCCGGCCTTATGTCCCGCCGTGCGCGGCAAGCCCCGCCGCTGCGCCCAGCGCCCGTTTTCATCCATAATCAAAGCGACGTGCAACCCGCGTGTTGGCTGCGATTGGACACTCGTGTTTTGCATAGAACCTCTTCAAATCTTTCCTTCACCTTGCCAGGCGCTGCGCCAAGCGAGTTGGCGCAACAACCAAACCAATAAAAACAGCGAGCCGTAAATGACAAAATCCAACGTGCTCACCTGCACCACATCCACCAAATGCCCCAGCGGCGAAGTGCGATTCCAGGCAAAAGCGGTCGGCGAAGGCACGGCCAAACGCACATACTCCTGCGAGAAGGGCCAAAAGAGTTTCACCCCAGTCGAATCCGTAAAGAAAAAATCCAGCAACGGATGGCTCGCCATCGCGGTGCTAAACAACAGAGCGGCGCGCGTGAGGCTGCCGCCCCCACGGGCGATCACCGCGAACCAAAAGCCGCAAAAGCAGGCAAATCCCAGCGAATGCGTGAAATCGTGATGCCAATAACGTCCGGCAAATGGCGCGAATGGCAACCAGTCCAAGAGACAATCCAAGTCCGGCGCAGCCGCCAGGAAGGCGCCCAAGAGGCAAGTGCGCCAGTCGGGCAACTTAGCTTGTTTGAGCGGAATGGCGGCGAGCACTGCCGCGCCCAGCAATCCGTGTCCAATCGGTGTTGGCATACTGCTTACTTCTCCTTACCGCGCTGCTGACCTTAAGGCTTCACAACTTTGCCAAGCGCGCATCCGCGCCCAATTCCATGACCGCCAGCCGCGATAGGCAAATTCGGGCTGCCGTTCGAGCAGGCGTTGCCGCAAGAGGCGCTGATCCTCCGGCTTCAAGTACGGCAAGCCCGCAACCAGCGCGGGAATCGAATCGGCGCTGAGTGACGCCGTGTACAGCACATCCAGGGGCAACCCTGATTGCGCGCGTTGCACATTCACGCGGGCAATCAACTCGTCCGGATTGATCACGTGCAGGATTGCGACCAACGCCAGCCGCGCCGCCACCGCGCCAAACGTAAAGCGTTCGCGTTGGCCACGCAAAACCGTCCAGGCAAACCAGCCAAACACCAGCGCCAGCCAGATCATAAACGCCATCGTGTAAACGCGCAGTTCCGTCAAGCCACAACACAGTTGATACAAACGCATCCGGTAAAGCGCCGAGGCCATCATCACGAAAAGCAGGCCAATCTGCGTTCCCGCCAACACCCGAAAGATGCGTTCCGCCTGCGGCTCGTCTTTGCGCAACAGCCAATGCGCCCCCAACAGCAATGGCAAAACCAGCGCGGCCACGGTCACCAATTCAAAAAAGCCGCGCCGTGCATAAATGGCATAAGCCGTACCAGCGCCGGGCTTGAAATGCGCCGCGCCGAAAAACAGATATTGAAACTGCACCAAAACGAAAACGAGAAATAAGGCATCCAGCAAACTCAGCGCCGTGCCGATTTCGACGATGCCCAGCTTCGGCGCGATCTTTGTCGCGGCTCCAGCCAGGTTGCCGGGTTTGGCTTCCGGCTGCAGCGCGCGCAAGTAACCGCTCACCAACCAGGCGATGCCCGTCATTGCCATTACATGTAAAAACAAGCTGGCGAAATCCAGGCGAAATAATTTCGCCACCAATTCTTCAAAGGCCGCGTCCGCCGCGACCAACAACACGCCAAACACAAACAACAACGGCAAGGCGATCAACACGCCGCGCCCAATAGCAAACGCGCGCCGCGACCAGCCCGCGCGCGGCAATTCGCGCCAGCCGATTTCATTGAATAACAGGATCAATGGCCCAGTCATGGCATTGCCAGCGCAATGCAGCGCCGCGCCAAGGTATTCCGAGATAGCCGCGCGCAGGAGCTTGCCCGTCTGCGCACGCAAGCCGATGAGCGTCAACAAGACCGCCAGCGCCAACACATCCAACGCGCGCAGCACCGCCGAATCCCGCCACAGGAAACCGAAGGCAAAAACGAACAGACTCCCGGTGAGCCAATTCGTCTCGCGGTTCCGTACAATTCCCGCCTGCCGCTGCCACAGCACGACCGCACCCACGGTCAGGCTCAGCCATAACAATAAGTTCGGCCCCCACGGAACGGCCCGCAGCAGCGCATCACCCGCAACTCCGGCGCCGCCAGCGACCGCCAGCATTCCCAAGCTCAGCCGTGTCTGCGTGCTCATCGCTTTGCGCTGCGGCGGGGCCGCCGGAAGCGCCGCCTCCGCCATTGGCAGGGCCATTGGTAGGGGCATTGGCAAGGCCTCGGGTAAAAGTGCGGATTGATAGGCGTTCGGCGTGGCTGTCGTTTCGGCTTGCAGGGCGGATTGATAGGGCGCTTGCCGCCATTCGTTTTCAGCGTGCGGGGCGGGTTCAGTTGTTTCGTTCACCGTTGCTCCTCCGATGCAAAAGTATTCCAGTTGACAGAGTATTACGAATTGCAAACTACTTCGCCAAACAAAGTACAGAGCCATAAAGAAAGCTGGCAAGCAGTCTGCCAGCTTTCCTGCACTCAGGCTTTTCGTCCGCGCACGACCCGAAAACGCGGCCCGGACTGTCCCATGATCATCACCGAGATGTGGCGTTGGCGCGGGCAATCCAGTTCGACAAAGAATATGCGCTGCCAGCGGCCCAGGTTCATCTGCCCCTCCAGCACATTGATCGTTTCGGAAGCGCGCAAGAATAGCGCGCGGCAATGCGAATGACCGTTCGGTTGTTCATCGGGCTGCATATTGACGGTGCGAATGTTGAAGTCGTTATGCCGGTATTGATGGTCGAGCGGGGCAAAGCGTTCCAGCAAATCCTGCATGTCCTCCAGCAATAACGGCTCGTGTTCGTTGATGATGATGGCGGTGGTGGTGTGTTGGGTTTGGATGTTGACCCAGCCATGCGTGATGCCGGATTCCGCTACGACCTCGGCAATTTGAGCTGTGATGTCTATGAATTGAACTCCGCCCTCGGTGTCCAGTTGAAGAGTTTCGTGATGAACGCGCATTACCGCATTAAGCGATTCTTCGACCTGCGCGGCTTGATACATACCTCTGCTCCTTTTCAAATGAATACGGTAAAAATGCGGCGGCAGCATAGCAAACGGCTTACAAAACGGCTAATCAGCCGGCCAGCCGCTGCTGACGCCTGTCTTGGTCGGGCCACCCTTCAACGCCCCCGGGCGGCTTGAATCAACGCTTCCATGTGATCCAAGTATCGTCCGAGCGCGGCACGCCCCGCCGCCGTCAACTGATATTCCGTTTTCGGCACGCGCCCCTCAAAGGATTTGGTGCAGGTAATGTATTCGGCGTCTTCGAGTTTGCGCGTATGCACGCTGATGTTGCCATCCGTCGTCTTGAGCAATTCCTTCAGTTCGCTAAAGGTCAGACTGGGATTGGCCGCCAGGGCGCTGACAATGCCCAAACGGACGCGTTCATGAATGAGATTGTCGAGCGCCGGGGCCTTCTCGGCCACGCGCAGCGCCTGCTGCGCCCGGGCCGCCGCGCGCGCCTTGCGCGGTTCGACCGGCGCGCCCCGCGATTCAATTTGATGAGCAGTTCGTCTAGCCACCGTACCTCCTTGCGATGATGATTCCGAAAATAATGTGCAGTCCGCCGAAACCCGCCGCCATAAACCAATTGCCATAGGCCGCCGGGGCCGTCAGCGCCACTATGCCCAACGCCATAAAACACAGGCCCATCACCGGGACGATGCGCACGGAAAAAGCGCCGCCCGTGACGACACCCGTGCCATACATCAGCAACCACAAACCCGGCAGCGCAAAGAACACATGCGCCCGGTAAAGCACGACCGAGAGCAGCGCCCCCGCCAACAACGGCGGCAACAAGCTCAAGGCGAATTTGCGGCCTGGCCCGGATAACACCGTGGACTCGGCGGCGCGCGCTTTATGCTGCATCGCCCAGCCGCCCACGGCCAGCGCCAGCAAGGCCTCGACCAGCCACGTCAGCAACCAGGCGCGCGTCGTGCGTTGCTGCACAGCCACTGCCGTCGCCGCCAGGGCCGTCATCCCGATAAACACGCCGCCCCAACCCGGAACGGCGGTAAACGAAGTCGCGCGCTCCATCGTTTCGCGGATAAACCGCAAATTATCCATCGCGCGCCCGTGCAAACTGGGCAACCCGGGCACGCTGGCAATGCTCGGCAAATTCGGCGGCTCTTCGTCTGATGTGCGGAGGGGTTGTAGTGAACTCATAAACAGGCCCGATCATAAGGCAGGGATCATATTTTGACAAGTACTTTTTCAGGTAAAGTAAAACCGGCGCGTCTAAATCGCGCTGTCAGCAGCTAGGCCAGCCGGCCGGCCTAGCTGCGGCGGCCACGCGTGCCGCCGATTTTCTGGCGGTAATCGTCGCCTTTGATTTCGATCACCTTGCACATTTCATACAAGCGCGAGCGCAAGCGCACGCCGACGCGATCAACCAAAGTCTCTTCCTGCAAAACCTGCCGATCTTGATAGTTTGAAGTGAAGAGGGTGATTTTTTTGTCGTTGTAGCGGGTATTGATGATTTGCGTCATCGTGTCGCGCACCCAGTCGGTCGGCTTTGAAGCGCCTAGTTCATCCAAAACGAGCACTTCAGCTTCGTAAATAGGCGAGAGCACTTTTAGTTCTGAGGTCTGCGAAACAGAGTTATAGCTGCCCTGAATTTCCTTCAACAAATCGCGGAAGTCGTAAAAGAGGCATTGAATCCCCTTGCGCACCAGCGACCGCAAAATAGCCACCGCCAAGTGTGTTTTTCCTACCCCACACGGCCCCAAGAGGAGCAAACCAAAATCTACGCCGGGGTACTCGTCCACGAATTGTTTCGCATCCCGCAAGGCCATCCGCTGTGACTCATTCACATCTTTTTCCTTCCAGGGATCGCCTTGCGGATAGTAATTTTCAAAGGAGCAATTCTCATAGCGCTTCGGAATGCGGGACCGTTCGAGCAGTTCGTTGACACGCTCTGAAATGCGGCAACGGCATTGACGCACGCCCTTCCCGGCCACCAATTCCCAGCCGGTTCCGCTGCAAAACTCGCAAATTTGTTGAGCAATTCTTCGTTGATTCGGCGACATAGTTCACCTACCCAAGGCAGTCTGCGCGCGCTCGGCACGCGGCTCAATCAGAGAATGTAAAGCACCATTTGTCGTTGGAGTGTCCCGCAAGAGGAAGTGGATTATAGGCAGCCGCCCCGCGTTGTCAAAACGCAACCGCAGTTCTTCAACACGCTTTTTTCTAAGCCCGGCTTTTGCCTTTTGATTTTTGCCAAGAGTAGAATCACAACCGCTTTTCTACAAGTTTCATCCGCCCTTTGCGGGCCATCGTTCAAAAGGAGAAATCTGATGCTTTGCAGCCGTCATTCATCTTGGCGCGGTCGCTTTTGCGGCTTGGCATGTGTCCTGGCAATGCTTGCGGCAAACTGTCTCGGGCAAGCGCAAACGGCGCGCCCGGCGGCTCCGGCCAAACCCAAAACCGGACAGGAGACCTGTGATGGTGCCCTGGATATTGTGCCCGGCAAATCTGCAACCTTTATGCGCAAGCGGCGCGTCCCGGGGAAAAAATCAACCAGCAAGACCGAACTCAAACCCGAAAACAGATCATCCCTCTAATCACGTTGTGTCGCTTACATGAAATCAAAGCAAACACGCGCTGTGCAGCAGGCGCGCTTCCAACCCGCCGAGTTGTTGTTTCTCTTTCTTCCGCTCATTGCCCTCACGCCGAATTTCTTTGTCATCCCTGAACTGGGTTTTACCGGATTGGCGACGCAGGAGTTTGTCTTTGGCTTGGCGGTCGTAGCCTTTGCGGCGGCGTGTTTGGCCAGGGCGTTGCAACTTCCCGCCGGAATCAAACTGGGGCGGCAACAATTGCTATTGCTCGCGCCGTTGGCAGCGTTCTGTTTATGGCAACTGCTCTCACTGCTCTGGACACCGGATTGGAGCGAAGGAGTGCGGCTGGCCGGCATTTGGTTTGGCCTGGCGCTGTTTTTTGTAACCGGGCGTTGGGCGCTCAGCGAAAGGTCCATCTGGCCGCTTTATAGCGCCATCCTTGTCGCAACCGCCTTGCTGCTGTGGTCGCTTTTCTATGAGTACTTTGTCTTTGGCTCAGGTGAAATGTGGGGCATCTTTTTCAATCACGGCATCACGGCAGAGTTGCTGGCCCTGCTGTTGCCGGTGTTTTTGATGACGTTTCTCTGCGAACGGCAGCATCGCTTTTTTGTCGTCGCGGGGTTGATCGCCGCCGGCTTGAGCGCCGTCGCCTTGATGCTGACGCTGCGGCGCGGGCCGTTGTTGGGGGTATCGCTGGCGGGACTGTGTATTACCGTCGCACTCGCCGGCAAAGTAATCCGTGCGGCGGACAACCGGCGCGTTTATGCTATCGCGGGCGCAGTGCTGTTGGTCGTTGTGCCGCTAGGTCTATACAAGCGCGAGGCCTTGCTGGCGCGTTGGCGCGGCGCCACGCAGCTACAGACGGCCAGGAATACGCAGAGCATTGATTTGGGCTTGACCGGCCGCACTGTGACTTGGCTGACCGCCTGGGAAATGGGTAAGCGCAATATCTTGCAAGGCGTGGGCGCGGGAGGTTACGAAGCCAGCTATGGGGCCTATAAAAAGTTCTTTGCTGAAAACCCCCGTTACGCGGCGATTGCGGCGGCGGCTGGCACCGAAGATTACGACGAGATTCATAGCCCGCGCGCGCACGGTGAGTATTTACAGATGTTCGCCGAGGTGGGACTCGCGGGCCTGTTACTCTTTGCCGTCTTCTGGCTGCAAGTTGCGCGGCAGTTATGGCGGCGGCGACACGCGCCCCGAGGGTATCTGGCGCTGGGGGCGCTCTTCAGCCTGTTCTCCTTTGCCGCCTGTTCAATCGTCACCGCTTTTTCTTTCCGCTCGACACCCGGCGTTTTGCTATTGAGTTGCGTCCTGGCTTTGGGGTTTGCAGTTCAACCTGAAGAAGCTGATGAAAATGATGCGGGCTGGTTGATGCCCAAGGTGTTGGTCAGCAGTTTGGCGGCGCTGGCCTTGGTTGCCGCGCTGGCAATCCTGGCGCGCAATTACAACGTCTATGCCAGCCAACAAATGCAAAGCGGGCTTGATTTCAAATTTGCGCTGAACAACGCGGCCGAGAATGAACGCTTGGTGCGGCGTTACCGGCAAGTGCTTGACCTTGATCCCGCCAATGCGGGCGCACATCTGGGTCTCAGCTTGGTGCTCTTTCAAATGAAACGTCCACAGGAATGTCTGCCGCATATTGAATATGCCCTGGCGCATGGCTACAGCCGGCCGTATGCCTACATCCTGTGGGCCTTTTGTTATGAGCAAAATGGCGACGTCAGCAAGGCCGGGCAAATTTTGCAGGAGTGTCTGGCCTCCTTTCCAAAATCCATTGTCGCCCGTGCCGCCTATGCCGAGATGTTGCGGAAACAAGGGCAATTTGAACAGGCCAAACAGCAACGCGAACGGCTGGAAAAAGTGGATGCGCAGCTTGCGCGGAGTTGGGACTTGGCGTTCAGGATGAAAGATGCCGCCGCCGCTGATGCAGCCAAGCAGGCAGGCTTGCTGGCGCCGGGTGAATTAGAACCAAAGCTGGTGCGCACGCTGGTACAAGCACGGGCTTATCACTATTTGAAATAGCAAAAAAGGCACGCCGGAACTCAGTCTTTCCCGGCGTGCCTCAAATTCCATCCGCAGACAAACGCATTAGATCGGTTTTCAATTGCGTGTACGGCAGGGTACGGCACCGGAACGGTACCGCGCGCGTAAGCAAGCGGCGCGTCAAGTACGGCGCACTGGCACAACCGTGCAGTCTCCGCTTGCTCACGCGCGCGGTACCGTCCAACCGCACGGCATTTCCCAAACACCGAGCTGCAACCCGATCTAAGCGCGCGAATTGAGCGCGCCCAAAACAGCCCGTTGAGCGCCCGCCCACTCAAAGCGCGGGACGGCGCCAGAGCGCAATAACGTGGCAAATTGCTGGGCCAGCATGGGCCAGTTGTACACCTGCTCAACCAGCGCACGGCCCGCTTCGCCATAGTGCGCAGCCAGTTTCGGGTCTGCCAGGAGCGCATCAATCGCATAGGCAAAGCCCGTCACATCGTCCGCAAACGTAATCCAGTCCTGACCGATGCGCATCACCTCTGTCGTGCAGGTGCTGATGATCGGCTTGCGCAACGCGGCATATTCAAAAAGCTTGAGCGGGCACGAGCCGTCCGAAACCGCATCGTGCGTGAAAGGCAACAGGCAGATGTCCATTCCGGCAACATAGTTCATGGCTTCCTGATACTGCACCGCGCCGGTCAACACGACATTCGTCAGGCCGCGTTGTTCGACCTGCTGTTTGATGACCTTCCAACGCCGCCCGCCACCCACGAGCAAAAAATTCACTTGCGGCATACGGCGCGCGAGGTTCATCACCAAATCGAAATCCACCCAGTATTCAAACGCGCCCACGAAGCCCACGGTTGGCCCCAACCCGCGCGCCCGCCAGGCGCGGCCATGCGCTTGATCAAGTTCATCCAGGTCGGCCCCGTTCGGCAGCATCAAGACTTCGCGATTCATACGTTCGGCCAGCACACTCGACGCGACGGTCACAGTTTCGGCCTGCTTGAGCATGCGCTCCTGCGCCGCGCGGGCAGCCACCACGGCGCCGGCACGGGCGAGGAAGTTATGTTCACCGGCGAGCATCGCGACCAAATCATCGGCCAAGTCGAAATGCGTGCGGCATTCGGTCTGCTTCAACAGATTTACCTGCGGCAAGTTATAGACAAGCAGCACATCAATTTTTTCACGTTCGATAAATTGCCGCACCTGGCCCATCGAAGTCAGCGAGAGCAAGCCTTTCTTTAACAATTTGGTGCGCGGAATCCACGTCTTCCAGAACGACCGCAAAGGCGCGGGCGCATATAGCTCGCTTAACGTCAACCCGACTGGCAACTCTTCAGTGTCCTTGCCAATATCCGTCGAACTGATGTCGTCAAGCGCCATGGGCGGCGCTTTCAGCACAAAGACTTGATGCCCCTGCCGACAAAGTTGATTGAGTAATTGGTGATAGCGACTGCGGTTTGCCGAGCGCCAGCGTGCCAGGTATGGGAAGAGGATTTTCATGATTTCTTGTGTGTTCGTCTGTGTTTCAAGAACTGCCGCCGCTGATCATAAGTGGGTAAATCAATCGCTATATCAACGACCGCTGCATTTTCTGTTTTTGTAGCCCGCGACGCAACCATCAACGTCCGGCTTTTAACCAGCCGCGCCGAATAGTTGCCAGGCCCAAACTACAAAGCCACATCGCCACATAGCGCGGCGCGGCTAACAAATCCTGTAAATAACGCGCGCGCTCTTCGATCAGCAGCGCGCCACCCAGGTAATAAAGCACATCCATCAACAAACCCAACAAGGCTATGCCGCTCAGCCAAAGACCAGCTTGGCCGAGCAACAGCCCTGCTAGTAGCAAAAAGGCGCGCAGGCCCATCAGGGCTGTTTTCGGGCGCAGGAACAAAAGCCAGAGCAGGAACCAAACCCCGGCTCCGCCCTTTAACAACGCACGCAACGCCACCGGCCAATAGTCGCGGATGACTTGCCACTGGCCTTGCAACCAGCGCGCGCGTTGCCGCGAGGCGCCTGCGGTTTGTTGCGGTTTCGGATCGAAAACAACTGCTTGAGGGACGAAAAGAACTTTGGACTGCCGGGCTGCCAGCAAGACGTCCAATTCCAAATCTTCAGCCAAAGTGTGTAAGCGGGGCGCGAGTTCGGCGAGTACAGTTGTGCGGAACACCATGCCAGTGCCGCGTAAGGGGACGTTCCAGCCGCAACGTAGACGCGCTTCATCATCAATGCGTTGCATCAGGACTTCAGACCAGCCCGCTAATCTGCCCGCGTTGTTGGTCGCCGCAGGCGCAACAAACGCTTGTGCGGCGACAGCGTCGCTTTGCATTGCGCCTCGCAGAGCCTGCAAGCTGCCCGCCGCCAAGCGGCTATCCGCATCCAGAATGACGACACAATCCTGTGCCGCCCATGCGCAAGAATGCGTTTGTAACCACCAAGCTAACACTGCTCCTTTGCCAATGGCTCCAGCCGTTCGAATAGCGACTTCGGCGCCTGCCTGCGCGGCTTCCGCCGCCGTCGCATCCGTGCACCGGTCAGCCAGCACCCACATGCGCGCGCCCGGCCATTCAGCCAGTTGCGTTTGTATGGCCGCCACGGTTGCGCCAATCGTGCCAGCTTCGTTATGGGCCGGAATCAGGATGCAACACTTCCCTGCCAACCGGGCGTCAGCCGCTTGCGAGTTGGCGGCAGTCTTTTTGCAGAGGCGCAGGCACAGCAAACTGAAGCGCAGCAGGCTGTCGAATATGCAACCTACACTCAGTAAGATTTGAAGTGGCATCAGTAAATGCATTGCCATCGCCTAGCGGCGGCGTTGATTCTGTATTGCGCAGGAGAGAGGGGTTAAGAACCAAACAGCCAGTCGTAATGTTTCAACTTTAGCGCCACATCTTCACGTCAACAGTTTTTGGTGAAGAATGCCGCCAAGGCAACACTCAACAGAGAATCTTTCACAGCAAATTTTCGAGGCTAAATTACTGCCACTGCAACTGTGTCCGACAATCGATTTGGCTAACATTATCGCAACTTATTTCGGGGCCTTGAATCTACGTGGCATAAATCTTCTGACTCAAGATGTGGTTGTTCAAGTAGGTTGCGATACAACGGGCGGGAGTTTAGTACACTGCCCTGAACCGGTCAACCGTTAGCTTTGCCACAATCAATCATTCGTAAAAAGCAGCGCAGTCGGCCAGGAATTGTTGGCATTTTTGGGAAAGGTGAAGGGTGGGAAAGATGAGCGAACAGATCATCATTGGCGTGCCGGGTGTTTGGAAAAGCCAAGCCGAAGTCTCGCAGGCGCTGGTGGCCCAAAATAACAATTATATTTTCGCCGGTTTCACGCTGATGGATACGGCCTCTCAGGATGTCTCGTTTGTCGAGATGCAAGATTATGACCCGCGCCTGGTGGATGTCTTTGAAACCCTCGGCGATGCTTCCATCACAGATCAGGAGTTGCAGAAGATTGCCCAGCATCACAGCACGCTCTGGGTGCTGAGCCCTGAAGTCTCCATTTCTCAGGCACGGCGCATGATGAATGTGGGCATGACCTTGCTGAAAGCGGGCGGGCTGGCCATCAAGGTCGAAACCTCTGGCGTCGCGCATAGCGCCACGCGCTGGAATGAATTTGCCAACGCCGATGCCTTACAGCCGATGTATTGCGCCTATGTCAATTTGATCGAAGGCGATGATTACTTTTACTCCTGTGGTATGCATAACTTCGGCTTGCCGGATGTTTCAGTGACCAACCAGATTGGTGCGGTTGAAGCGACCAATTTGCTCAACCACTTCAATACCTACCAACTCGAAGATTTGCCGCAACTCGATGACGGAGATTACTTCAGCCTGGATGAAACCGCGCGCCGCTATAGGCTGACGTTTGAAGCCTGTGAAGTGTATGAGCCGGAGCACCCTTTCTATAACCCGTTCGGTCGCTGGCATCTATTAAAGTTGTAAGAAGCGTTCTGATTTTCATCTGCGCAGGCTGCACCAAATGGAGAATTGACTCCCCGTTGAAGCCTGTGTTTGAATCGCGCCTCAAAAATCTGACCTCTACGCATCTCTTAGAAAATTTTCCCCATTTGAAACCAAGCAGTTCCGATTAGCCCCGGAATCAACCTGCCGCATCAACGCACCAACTCTCCCACGAATCGCGTTGCGTCACTCACTGCTTTCCAGATTTGTAGCGTGCCCTGGTCTGGCTAGGCACTGACTCTTTGCGTTCACTTCCTGCAAGCTCATTTGCAAACGCCACTCCGTTTGCAAAGCAAGCTTGGCAGCGGGTCGAAGCAACCAGTGTGTTTCCCCGTCTGCCTCGTGGCGCTGGCACGCTCGCATCCCCGCCAGCGTCCGCGAATCCCGCTGTTCCTTTTCCCCATACCCCGCCGCATCCCCGTCGTGGCATAGCCCCAAGTTCTTTTTGAGACCAAGCTCTTTTTGCAGTTCCGCCATTAACTTTTGAGGGACTGCCGACCCTACCAATTCGCCCTTCAACCGGCGAGCAGGAGTTCAATCATGAAGGCAACCATACAGCGCTCTCTGGCGCGTTCTCTCTTCTATCTCTGCGTCCTCGCCACCTGCGCGCTACCGATCCAGGCGACCAGCGTCATCCTGCCGAGTGATGAAGAAATGGTGACCGGCGCGCGCGCCATCGTGCGCGGACAGGTCACGAACATTGCCAGCGGTTATGACGAGGCCCATCACGGCATTTTTACTTACATCACGTTGCAGGTGAGTGAGGTCTACAAAGGCGCTCTCACGACCGGCACGCTCGTGCTTAAAGAACCGGGCGGCGTCAGCCGTGAGCAGGGCAGTCTGATTTACGGCGTACCCAGCTTCACCGTTGGCGAAGAAGTCCTGCTTTATTTGGACACCTGGCCCGATGGCAGTTTGCGCGTCTATCAATGGTTCCTGGGCAAATTCAAAATCACGCCAAACTTGAGCACGGGCAAACCCATGGTCACGCGCGAGGTGCCGACCAGCCGCGTCGAAATCGTCGGGCGTTCCGCGGCAGGAGCCATCACAGATCGCCTGGAACTGGAAACCTATATTGGGAGGTTGCGCAAACTCATCCCCGCCAAACTGATTGCCGGGCGACAACACGAAGCCAGGTTTTACGCCAACGTGCCGCTGCTGGCGCATCCGCAAGAAATGACTGCGACAGTCAGCAATCCGCCGATCCCGCTCTTTACCGTTATCAATCCGAGTCAACCTCCGCGCTGGTTCGAACCGGACAGCGGCCAGCAGGTCATTTTCAAAATCAATCCAACCGGCGCATTTAATGCCCAGGCCGTTAACGATGTTCTGGCCGCCATGAACGCCTGGTCTACGGTCAGCGGTTCAGCGATACGCATCGCCAATGGCGGCACGACCGGCGGTTGCGGTTTGACGTTGCGCGATGGTGAAAACACGATTTCATTCAACAACTGCGACAATTATTCAGCCTTCGCGCCGTCCCCCGGTTCCACTTGTTCAGGCATCCTGGCCGCCGCCGGGATTATCAATTACAGCCTGGTGCAAACGCGCGTCGTCAACGGTCTCACCTTTTACCGCGCGCTCGAAGGCAATCTGTCCTTCAACCCCTACGCGGCCTGCTATTTTTCCAACAGTTGCAATGTCGCCGAAGTGGCGACGCATGAACTGGGGCACGCATTGGGCCTGGGCCATTCGCTGGACACGACCGCCACGATGTA
The DNA here is from genome assembly GCA_016196035.1 of Acidobacteriota bacterium. Classification (NCBI taxonomy): domain Bacteria; kingdom Pseudomonadati; phylum Acidobacteriota; species Acidobacteriota bacterium. The sequence continues at coordinate 14,079 of JACPYM010000104.1, forward strand.
TGCCTACGCGCATTTCGATGGCCGTTGCGCGGGCTTAAGAGCCGACGATATGGATGCCATACGCTTCATCTATCCTGGGACTGGCGTCACGCCATCGCCGACGCCAACCCCGGTGCCGACGCCCACGCCCACACCTATACCGGTGACGATCACGACCACGACGTTGACCAGCGGCCAGACCGGCGCGGCTTACACGCAAACGCTCACCGCCACGGGCGGCACGACGCCTTACAATTGGAGCGTGATTGCGGGCGTTTTACCGAATGGCTTGAGCCTCGGCGCCAACGGCGTCATCAGCGGCACGCCTGCACAGGCGAGCACCTTTAACTTTACGGTGCGGGTGAGCGCCGCGAACGGACTGTCGGCCCAACGCGCACTCAGCATTACGATCATTGCGCTGCCGCCACCGCCACCGCCGCCGCCAGTGGGAGGAGGCAAGCGCGCGGTGCGGGGCGATTTCGATGGCGATGGGAAAACCGATCTCGGTCTTTGGCGCGGCTCAAGCGGCCTCTGGTCAATTCTGAAAAGCGGCACGAACACGATGCAAACGGCGAATTGGGGAACATCATCTGCGCCTTATTACGACATGCCTGCGCCGGGCGATTACGACGGCGACGGCAAAGTGGATGGCGCTGTGTGGCGGCCAAACGAAGGCAACTGGTATGTCGTGTTGAGTTCAACGGGAGGCTATTTTATCCAGCGCCTTGGGCAAAGCGGCGACACACCAGTCCCCGGTGATTATGACGGCGACCGCGTCACTGACCTGGCTGTTTGGCGCGCATCCACAGGGCTTTGGACAATTCGCGAAAGCTCCACCGGACAAACTCGCACAGCCTATTTTGGCGCGGGGTACGCACCCTATTATGACGTGCCAGTGCCCGGCGATTTTGATGGTGACGGCCGCTATGATCTGGCCGTCTGGCGGCAAAGCAATGGATACTGGTTCATCAGCGAGAGCAGCACTGGCCAGGCGCGTTATTTCCAACTTGGCCAATCCGGCGACCAAGCCGTGCCCGGCGATTATGATGGCGACGGGCGCTGTGATGCCGCCACCTGGCGCGGCACCACCGGCCTCTGGAGCATTCGCCAAAGCACCACCGGGACAGTCCGCACCGTCACTTGGGGCAGCGCCAATAGCCCTTACCGGGACGTGCCAGAACCCGGCGATTACGACGGCGACGGTAAGCTCGACATCGCAATCTGGCGCCCACTCAACGGCACCTGGTATATCCTGCTCAGTTCGATCAATGCCTATCGCATTCAAACGCTCGGTCAGAATGGCGACACGCCCTTGCCGCTGAAACAGCCATAAGTCAGTGGTCAGTGGTCAGTGGTTAGTGGTCAGTAATCCGTTAATAGACGGTAGCAGCTTTTGAATCTGCAATCAGTGATCACTAACCACTGATCACTGATCACTGACCACTGACCACTGACCGCTGACCACCTTTTTCGCCCGCGCCTTTTGCCTTCAATCTGCTACTGCTATACTCGCGCACGCTGCGGCTGGAAAATTCGGCGCAGTGATGAAACATCACCCAATCAAACCGCGTATCATCAAAAGTTGTTGAACCCAGCGGCGGTGCGCTTCGCAAAAACAGCGCCGCCGTACCCGCGAGAAAAGGAAAACACAGCATGTGGACACGTCTCAAACGGCTCTTTCGTTCGATCTTTGGCGGCATCATCTCGGATGCGGAAAACCCTGAATTGATCTTGCAACAGCTCATGCGCGATATGCAGGACGAAGTGCCGAAGATGCGCAACAACGTCGCCCAAGTGATGGCGGGCGAAAAACGGCTGGCAGCCGAAGTGGAACGCTCACAAACCCAACTCGTCCAGCTAGACGCCAAGGTCAAAGCCGCGATTCGCACCGGCAATGATGACATTGCCACGACCTTGATCTCACAGATGCAAACAGCGCAGCGCGGTCTCGAAACGACCAAGATGCAACACGAGCAGGCCAAAAACGCTTCGGTCAAGGCGCGCGAGTTCCTGGATAATTACATGCTCCAATTTGAGCGCCGCAAGGCCGAGGCGATGCAACTGCTCGCGGCCAATCGCCAGGCGCAGATGCAGGAACAGGTCGCGCAAACTATGGCGAGCTTTCAGATGGGCGACAATTCGCAGACCTTTGACGACATGCGCGAGAAGATCGCCAATCGCGTGGCCGGCGCCGAAGCCCGCGCGGAATTGGCCTCCACCGGCCTTGATTCGCGTATGCAAAGCATTGATCGCGAGATCGCCAACGTCGAAGCGCAAGATATGCTGCTGGCTTACAAACAGCAGATGGGCTTGGCGCCCGCCACTCCGCAAGCCGCCCTGGGCGAAGGCGCGCCATCGGTCAATATGGAAAAAACACTCGGCGCGGCTGAAGGCGTGCCCCAACAACGCCAGAAATTAACGGAATAGTAACCGGCAGTCGGCAGCCGGCACTCAGTAGCTGGAAGACAGTTACCGCAATGCAATCAGCTACTGACTACTGACTACTGACTACTGACTACCGACTACCGACAAAGATGGAATTCAAATCTTCCTACATCAAGGAGGCCCTGAAAGAGCCGGTCAACATTGGCGGCTTGTTGTTGGCCGGGCTGGGCGCGGTTTATGCAATGACGATGGGCGTGGATCCGACCTGGGTCTTGGGCGGCGCGTTGGTGGCCGAAGGCGCGTATCTGGCGACCATTCCCGCTTCCAGTCTTTATCGCCGCCTGGTGGATCAACGTTCGCGCGGCATGTTGACGGAAGAACGCAAGAAAGAGCGGCTGGAATTGATCAAAACCTTCGATCCGCGCGAGCGCGAGGCTGTCGAATATCTAAGCTGGATGAAGACGCAGATCGGCAGCAACTTCAAAAAGTTTTCCGGCCTGCGCGAAGAGCCGCCGCAACTGCGCGAACTGGAAAACACCTGGGAGGCGTTCGTTGATCTGCTGGATGAATACCGCCGCCGCAAAAATCATCTGCGTTCGATCAATCGCCAAGCCGTCGAGAATCAAGTACGCCAGGCTGAACGCTCCTGCCAAATGGCTGATGACGCCACCAGGCAGTTGCACGAAAAGAATGTCGAGATTCTGCGCCGCCGCTTGCAAACCTTCGATGACATTGAACGCAGTGTGAAACGGGTCGAGGCGCAATTGCAGATGATCGAAAACTTCTTCGGGCTGGTAAACGATCAAGTGGTGACGATGCCCTCGCCCGAATACATCTTATCGCTTGATTTCGACACGCTGCTCTCTTCGATTGAAGTCACCAAAGACATTTTGTCGCAAACGGCCACCGGTATGAGCCAATTCGACAGCTTCAATCCGGTGCGTGCGGCGCTGGCTGCCGAACGTCAGTGAGAGCCGCTTGGATTAAGCCGCCGCACGGCGCCGCTTCACTGTCCCCGCTCTTTTTCCCCGCACTAACGCCACGGAGTATTTATGTCATATCGTCAAATGAATCCGTTTCATGTTCATGCCTGCTTTTGCCTCTTGGCGCTAGCGCTGTTGCTGCCAGGTTTTGCACAAGGGCAGGACAAACCCGCGCAAAACCAAATGCCTGATGCCACCGCGCCCATTTATGTCACGGCGCGCATCTTTCAACTCAGCGCCAAGAAAGGCGGCTCTCCCGAAGTCAGCGATCAGGTCTTTCGCATGAAAACGGCGGGCTTGCCTGATGAAGAGAAGTGGCTGGCGGCTTTTCGGAAAACTTATCCGGGCCTGAACCTGGCGCTGCTGCAAACCGCCAGCCTGCGCGTGTTCCGCACCGCTAAACCGGGCATCATCACGTTTGCCCAACAAGGCGGACGCACTCTGCAAATTCAAATTTTCGGCGCTTACAGCCCCGGCGATGGCGTCACCCCCGGCACTACGCTGATTTCCGAAATCGGCCTGCATATGGTGAATAGCAACACGCCGCTGACGCTTTCCATGCAACCGTTGGAGGTCGAGTCCGGCATGACTTATTACTTTGCCGCCCCGCGCCTCAAAATGAGCGACAAGGATTATGCCGACTTTATTCGCAAGGGCCTGCCAACCGCTGCTTTCGCCGACGAAGATCATTACATCGGCTGCGCCTTTTCGGTCGAGTTGGAACGCCCGGCCCAAACCATGCGCGTGTTCAACGAACAGCAATCCGCCGTGCTCGTGACCGCGGCGGAAAAGAAGGTGCAGCCGGAATTGACAGCCGCCCTAAAGCAGACCAGCTTCAGCGGGCGCATACAAGTGCGCGTCGAAATCGCGCCCGACGGCAAAGTGGTGCGCGCCTTGACGCACAATTCAACCTTGCCGGAAATGAATGGCGCCGCCGTCGCGGCAGCGCGGCAATGGGAATTTTCGCCGGCTTTGTTTGCCGAGAACAAAGACCAGATCAGTGGGCTGTTGACGTTTGACTTCACTGCACCTGAGACGAAACCAGCAGCACCCAAACAACAATCATCCAACTGACATTTGTAAGCGGGAGCGCGGGAGCAATGCGCTTGAAGCCCCAGCGCTCCCGCGACTCCGAGCTTGCTTATGCCCACCACCACCCACTCGCTCAACACCGCCGCACAACTCCCCACCTGGGCCGCCGAACTCGCGCGCAAGTACCGCGCGGGCGAGGCGAACCACTTCCTGCTGCACCACAACGTTTACGATCTCAGCCAAACGCGCCATGGCTATGTTTCGCTGCTCAGCTTTCTGCAACAGGAATTGCTGGGCAACAAACGCATCGTGCTATACAACCGCAGCGAGGGGATCACCTTCGACTCTGACGAAACGATGCGCGCCTTCGTCGCCCAGCAGCGCGTGGCCGATCCGCTGCTGGGCCTCCAGACCAGCGGGCAGAACGCCAGCCAACTGCCGCACGACGCGGGCCGCGCGTTGCCGCTGATCGAACGCTTTCTCTATTTCGGCGAACGCGTCGCCGTCGTGCTCAACTTCGCTGAAACGATTTTACCGGCGGGCGAAATCAGCAGTCTCTCCGGCGAAGACCGCACCGCACTCGTTTCATTGCAACGTTGGTTGACCAGCGCGCGCCTTTTCGACACCGACAACATCGTCATCTTGATTGCCGAAGCCTTCACCGACGTGCATCCGCGCATACGCGAAAACTCCCGGCTGGCGCTGGTCAAAATCCCCTACCCCGACGAAACGCAACGGCTGGCTTATTTGAGCGAATTCCTCAAGAACTATCCGATCAGCAAAGTCGAGATGAAGCAGGAGCAACTGGCCGCGCTGACCTCAGGCTTAAATCTGGTGCACACGCGTTCGCTGCTCTGCGCGGCGCGCGAATCGGATGACGGGCTGACCTACGAGGACGTGCGCCTGAAGAAGAAAGAAATCATTGAAGCCGAATGCGCGGGCCTGATCGAATTCGTCACGCCGCGCCACGGCCTCGACAGCGTCGGCGGGCTGGATGGCGCAAAAAATTACCTGCGCGACATCGCCCAAACCATCAAGAGCGGCAACACCGACGAAGCGCCGATGGGCATTCTGATGTGCGGCCCGGTCGGCACCGGCAAGACGTTTCTCGCCGAATGCTTCGCCAAGGACTGCGGCCTGAACGCGGTCGAGTTCAAAAACTTCCGCGACAAATGGGTCGGCTCGACCGAAGCCAATCTGGAAAAGATTCTGAACCTGTTGCAAACCCTCGCGCCCATCGTCGTGCTGATTGACGAAGCCGACGCCGCGCTCGGCAACCGCGAAGGCGACGGCGATTCGGGCACCAGCAGCCGCGTCTTTTCCAAGATCGCGGCGGCCATGAGCAACACCGAAAATCGCGGACGCATTCTATGGATTCTGATGACCTCGCGCCCCGATCGTCTGCCGATTGACCTCAAACGTCAGGGCCGTTGCGAAGAGCATATCGCGCTCTTCTATCCCGAAACGCCCGCTGACCGCCAAGCCATCGCCGAAGCTATGACGCGCAAGCTCAAACTCAATCACACGATCACCGACTGGATGCCGATCACACAAAACGAACTGCACCTTTCCGGCGCCGACATCGAATCCATCCTGATCCGCGCCCGCCGCCTCGCCCGCCTGGCCGGACGCAAAGAGATCGCGCAAGACGATCTCGCCAACGCGGCCTTTGAATTCACCCCGGCGCGCGATGAACAAGCCATTGAATATCAGGAACTGGCTGCCGCCCGCGAGGCGACGTCACGTTCGATGCTGCCAGAACGTTTCAAGCAGATGACGAGCGCGGAGATGGGTGTGCGGATTGACGCCCTGCGGTTAATGCGGCAATAACCTGCCAGAGCGCTATGCCAGAAACACCTGAACAGAAAGCTCGCCGAGAGATAGACACGCAACTGGCAGCCGCTGGCTGGCTCGTGCAAGAACGCGATGACCTCGACCTGACTGCCGGGCGCGGCATCGCGGTCTGTGAGTTTCCGATGAAGAGCGGTTTCGGCTTCGCCGATTACCTGCTTTATCTCGACCGCAAAGCCCTCGGCGCAATCGAAGCCAAAGCCGAAGGAACGCTGACCGGCGTCGAAGCGCAATCGGCCAAATACGCCGCTGGATTACCTGACAACCTACCGGCGCATCGTCGCCCACTACCCTTCCTGTTTGAATCAAACGGCGCGGTGATCCAGTTTACCAACGGGCTTGACCCGTTGCCGCGCAGCCGTCAAATCTTCAACTTCCCGCGTCCTGAAACGCTGGCGGAATGGATTGCGCAAATCGCGCAACTACGTGCTCGGCTCAAACAACTTCCCCCGCTGGAGGAAACCGGCCTTTGGAAAGCGCAGATTCAAGCGATTCGGAATTTGGAAGAGTCGCTGGCGGACGCCTATCCGCGCGCGTTGATTCAGATGGCGACCGGTTCGGGCAAGACCTTCACCGCCGCCAACATCTGTTACCGGCTGCTGAAATTTGCCAACGCCAAACGCATTCTGTTTCTGGTAGACCGTGGCAATCTGGGCAAACAGACCGAAGACGAGTTCGCCAACTTCGAGCCGCCCGATGACCCGCGCAAGTTCCCGCAGCTTTATACCGTCCAGCGGCTGAAAACGAACTCGATCAATCCGGCGGCCAAGGTTGTCATCACCACGATTCAGCGGCTTTACTCAATGCTGAAAGGCGAAGCCGAATTCGACGCGGGCAATGAGGAAGGCTCCGGCTTTGACACAGCGAAGGTTTGGCAGGGCAAGCCGCCCGACGTGATTTATAACGCGGGCATTCCGCCGGAGTTTTTCGACTTCGTCATTGTGGACGAATGCCACAGCTCCATTTACGAACTGTGGAGCCAGGTGCTGCTTTACTTCGACTCGTTCCTGATTGGATTGACCGCGACGCCTGCGGGCAAGACCATCGGCTTTTTCAAGCAGAATCTGGTGATGCAATACGGCCACGACGAGGCGGTCATTGACGGCGTGAATGTGGATTTCGATGTGTACCGCATCAGCACTCGCGTCACCGCACAAGGCGCGACCATCGAGGCGGGCGAGACCGGCGTGTATGTGGACAAGCGCCACAAGCTGACGCGCGCCGAGCGGCTGGAATTGCTCAATCAGGATTTGACTTACACCGCCAATCAACTCGACCGCGATGTCGTTTCTGAAAGCCAGCTTCGCACGGTCATTCAGCATTTCCGCGACGGCACTTTGCCCGCCTGCTTTCCTGACCGGCGCGACCCCGCCACAGGCCGCATCGAAGTGCCCAAGACGCTCATCTTTGCCAAAGACGATTCGCACGCCGATGACATCGTCCGCATCGCCCGCGAGGTCTTTGCCCAGGGCAATGAGTTTTGCGAGAAGATCACCTATCGCACCGGTTTCACACGCGTGACGAAACAAGTGCCGAACGAAGACGGCACCGAGTCGGAAGTCACCGAATGGGTCAAAACTTCCAGCCTGACGCCGGATGAGATTCTGGGCAACTTCCGCACCAGCTATTTCCCGCGCATCGCCGTCACAATGGATATGATCGCCACCGGCACCGACGTGAAGCCCATCGAATGCGTTTTCTTTATGCGCAACGTGAAGTCGGCGGGCTTCTTTGAGCAGATGAAAGGGCGCGGCGTGCGCGTCATCTCGGTGGACAAACTCCGCGAAGTGACCAGCAAGGCCAAGTCCAAAGAGCGTTTCATCATCGTGGATGCCGTCGGCGTGTGCGAACAGGACAAGTCCGAATCCTGCACGCTCAACCGCCAGCCGTCCGCTTCGTTGAAAGAGTTGCTGGAATACGTCGGGCAGGGCGGCCTCGATCCCGATGCGTTGACCACGCTGGCCGGACGGCTGGCGCGGTTGCAACGCGAGTTCAGCGCGCCACAACTGGCCGAGTTGCGCACATTGGCTGGCGGCAAAGCGTTGCCCGAACTCGCGCACGATCTGTTACACGCCGTTTCGCCTGACGCGCAGCTTGAAGCCGCGCAGCAAATGCCGGGCGTGACGGATGAGCCGAATCAAGCGCAGCTTCAGACCGCCGCCGAACAGTTGGCGCAAGCCGCCGTCACGCCCTTTCTGAAAGCCGCCTTCCGCCGCCGCCTGCTGGAAATCCGCACGCAGAACGAACAGACGCTGGATCGGCACACGCTCGACGAAGTGCTTTACGCCGGGTTTGACGCTTCAGCCGTCGAGAAGGCGCAGACCAAGGTGCAGGACTTCCGGGGCTGGATCACCGAGCACCGCGACGAACTGACGGCGCTGCAAATCTTGTGGAGCGGGACGCGCCCGCTCCGTCTGTCGCTCAAAGACCTGCGGCAGTTGAAAGAGGCGCTGGCGCGTCCGCCGCTCAACGCTACGCCGACACAGCTTTGGCGCGCGTTTCAAGCGGTCGAAAGCGACCGGGTGCGCGGCCTGGGCGGTTCGCAATTGGCCGATCTGGTCAGCCTGGTGCGTCACGCGCTGATTCCCACCTTGACGCTGGTGCCGTATGCCGACGAGTTGCGCGAGCGGTATCAGGCTTGGTTGATCGAACGCGAGGCCGCGACGGCGTTCACGCCCGAACAGCGCGAATGGCTCGACCGCATGGCCGAACACATCGCCAACAGTTTGAGCATCGAGCCGGAGGATTTCGAAGACGGCTGGTTCGGCCAGCACGGCAGTTTGGGCAAGGCGCATGCGTTGTTTGGCGACCAGCTCAAGCCGTTGTTGGCGGAGTTGAATGAAAGGCTGGTGGCATGAGCGACACGAATGGACACATCCTGCCCCCAGGATGGACATGCGCCAGAATCGGCGATCTGATTGGCAATGATGGCATTTTTTGTGACGGTGATTGGGTTGAGTCGAAAGACCAAGATCCGTTGGGTGATGTCCGGTTGATTCAACTTGCAGATGTCGGTGATGGGAATTACCGAGACAAATCAAACCGATATTTAACCTCAGCGAAAGCGGCTGAACTACGTTGCACCTATATTCAGCCCGGTGACTTGCTGATTGCGCGGATGCCTGATCCGCTTGGTCGTGTTTGTATTTTCCCTGGCGATTCGAAGCCAAGCGTGACCGTTGTTGACGTGTGCATTGTTCGTCTCGCCAGTTCAATCAACTCACGTTGGCTTATGCACCAGTTGAATACCCCGCAGATGCGACATTTCGTTGCCGCGCTTCAGAGCGGTTCGACTCGCAAGCGTATCTCGCGCGTGAATTTCGCCAAAATTCAGTTTCCACTGCCGCCATTGGCTGAACAAGAACGCATTGCATCAGTAGCAGACGAACTCTTTTCCGACCTTGATGCCGCCGTCGCCGCGTTGGAGCGGGTGCAACAGAAGCTGGCGCATTACCGGGCGGCGGTGCTGAAAGCGGCGGTGGAAGGCGCGTTGACTGCCGAATGGCGCGAGCAGCATCCAGCTACCGAACCTGCCTCGGCCCTGCTCACCCGCATCCTCGCCGAACGCCGCCGCCGCTGGGAGCAAGAGCAACTTCGCAAATTCGCCGCCGCTGGCAAAGAGCCGCCCAAAGACTGGAAGGCGAAATACAAAGAACCAGTCGCGCCGGATACGAGCAAACTGCCGCAGTTGCCGGAGGGCTGGTACTGGGTGACGATTGACCAACTCTGTTTCGAGATTCGCAACGGCTACTCACTAAAGCCCGATGCGGAAAGCGGAGTTCCAATTCTTCGCATTAACTCAGTCCGTCCGCTTGCTCTTCACCTAGAAGACATCCGCTTTTTGTCAGGGTGTGCTGAAGATTACGCGGAGTTCCTCGTGCAAACAGGTGATTTGTTGTTTACCCGTTACAACGGCACGAAGTCGCTCGTCGCTGTGTGTGCGGTAGTGCCGGAGATTAGCGATAGCATTGTTCATCCCGACAAACTAATTCGTGGAAGGGTCTGCGTTGAAGTTGCCAATCCTCATTTCATTTCAATCGCAGCGAACGTAGGTGCATCACGAAACTTTCTTGAAGGTCGTATCCGCACAACCGCTGGTCAAGCCGGGGTCTCAGGAGGCGACATTAAGGAAACTCCTGTTCCGTTGCCGCCTATTGAGGAGCAAGAAGCAATTGTCGAAATCGTCGAAGACCAACTCTCCGTCATCGAACACATCGCCGCCGACGTGGAAACCAAGCTAAAAAGCGCGCAGGCGTTGCGCCAATCCATTCTGCGCCACGCCTTCACGGGGCAGCTTGTGCCGCAAGACCCGCGCGACGAACCGGCTGCGGCATTGCTGAAACGCATTGCCGCCGAACGCGAAGAGCGCGCCCGCCAGGCACAGGCCGCCAAACAAACGGCGACCAAACCGAAGACGGAGCGAACGAAAGCTCCGCGCAAACGCGCCGCCCGGAATTCATAAGCGCATTAGCCCTGGGAGCGCAGTCCTTCCAGGCTGCGGGTCTAATGAGCAAGACCACTTGGAAAAGAAGGCGCGTGCCTGCCGAGACTCGCAGCCTGGAAGGACTGCGCTCCCAGGAATTACGCGCGCGCGCACTCGCTTATCCGGATCATTTATGGATCAATCACAAATTGGCAAACGGGCCTGGAGCTACGCTGGCGTCTTGCAAGACGCGGGCTTGAGCTGTTTCGAGTACGTCGAACAACTGACGCTGCTGCTCTTCCTGAAGATGGCTGACCAGCTTACCGAAGCGCCGCACCACAAATCCACTATCATCCCGTCAGAGTTGGGCTGGAAGGTGTTGCTGTCACTGGATGGGAGCAAACTCGAAGACAAATACCGCGAGATACTGGAAAAGCTGGCCTTCAAAGGCGGGATGCTCGGCGTGATTTTCAAAAGCGCCCGCTGCGAAATTCACAACCCGGCGCTGCTGAAACAACTGATCGTCAACCTGATTGACCGCGTGGACTGGCTGAGCCTGCCGGTGGACGTGAAGGGCACGATTTACGAAGAATTGCTGCAACGTTCGGCGGCGGAATCTTCGCGCGGCGCGGGCCAATACTTCACGCCGCGCGCCGTCATCCAAACGATTTGCGAAGTGATGCAACCGACGCCCGACGACCGCATCTGCGACCCGGCGGCGGGCACAGGTGGCTTTCTGTTTTCCGCCTACAACTACGTGCTGGAAAGATTTGGAAAGGAACTCAACCGTGACGAATTGCGCGCGCTAAAAGAAGAGATGGTCGAAGCGATGGAGCTTTCGCCCAAAGTGGGCCGCATGTGCGCGATGAATCTGTACCTGCACGGCATCGGCGGCGACCGGGTCGTCGTGCACGCCGGACACGACAGCCTGGCCGCACCGTGGAGCCGCGAATACACGATGATCCTGGCTAATCCGCCCTTCGGCAAAAAACAGAGCCTGCTGTTCGTCAACGAAGAGGGCGACACCGAAAAAGACGATCAAGTCATCTTCCGCGAAGACTTCTGGACTTCGACCAGCAACAAGCAACTCAACTTCGTGCAGCACATCTTCACGCTGCTAAAAATCAACGGGCGTGGCGCGGTGGTCGTGCCTGACAACATGCTGTTCGAGGGCGGCGCGGGCGAAAAGGTGCGGCGCAACCTGCTGCAAAAATGCCGCGTGCATACACTGCTGCGCCTGCCGACCGGCATCTGGTATTCGCCCGGCGTGAAGGCCAACGTGATCTTCTTTGATAAAAAGGAAGGCCGCCCGGAGCCGTGGACGGACAAGCTGTGGGTTCATGACTTGCGCACGAACATGCATTTCACGCTGAAGCAGTCGCCCATTCAGCGGAAGGATTTCGATGAGTTTGTGGACTGCTACAAACCAGGCAGGCAACACGAACGGCAAGCAACTTACGAGCAGGCGCAAAACCCGGATGGCCGCTGGCGTTGTTACGATTACGAAGAACTGCTCAAACGAGATAAACTCAGCCTTGATCTGTTTTGGATCAAAGACCGCAGCCTGACTGACACTGACGCGCTGCCCGCGCCCGGCATTTTGGCGACCGAGATAGCAGATGATCTGGAAACGGCCTTGGAACAGTTCACCAAGATTGCGGCGAAATTGCGGCGTCCCGGCTAAGTAAAAGCGCGTCTGTGAGCGTCGCGATTGAGTGAACTCATGCACCAGGTTCAAATGAGCGCAACACACCAATCTTTCCCAGGAGAACGAAGACCATGCGTTTTACAACAAAACTGTCCCGGTTGCGCATCCCGCGCCGAGCTTTCCTGAACGGGCTTTCCGCCTTTCCACTGCTGGGCCTTGCGGCAAGTCCCGTGGTAGTGCAGTCGCAACCTGTTGCGACTCAGGAACCCAACCGCCACTTCGCCGAAGTCATCGGTTACAAAATCGAAGAGCACATCCGCAACGCACAGTTCGCCATCCTCCCGCTCGGGAGCGTCGAATATCACGGCCCCAGCGGCCCGGCTTCGACTGACACGGTGCTGGCCAAAGGTCTTGCCGACCGGCTGGCGCCGAAATTCAAGGCGACAATTTTCCCGTGCATCGAGTTCACGCATAACCCGGCGCACACAGCGGCGTTTCGCGGCAGCGTGTCGGTGCGGCCTGAAGTGTTGACGATGTATTTCGAAGACGTGCTGCGCGGCATTTATCAAAACGGCTGCAAGAAAATCTTCGTGCTCAACGGGCACAGCGGCAACATCGCGCCGATGCGCGCGGCCATCTCACAGGTCGCGGGCGAGTTGAAAGGCTCCGACATTTTGCTGGCGAATTGGTGGGAGACGCTTTCGATTCCGCTGGTCGAAAGCTTGAACGTCTTTTCGCCGGGCAGCAATGGCGGGCGCGGGCACGGCGGGCCGTTGGAGATGTCATCCGCCGCTGTCTTTGCATCCAACAACGTCGAGGCTGGACGCGCGCCGGATTTGCCGCCGACGCCGCGGCCAGAGGACGGTACGCCGTATTACCACGAGAAGGCCGCGACCGAAGATTGGCCGGGCTATTCGGGCAAGCTCAGCGAAATCTCGCGGGCGCGCGGCGAAAAGCTGGTGGAGGCGGCCACCAAACGGCTGGAAGCGCTGATTGAACACTGGTTGAAAAATGAAAAGAAGGCTGGCAATTGGTAGCTACGGTTACGGTGCTGGCCGGGGTTTGTGGTAAAGTCCGGCCAACGTTTCACACACACATCAAACCCAACTATTCAGAAGGAGTGACAGGAATGGACACCAAACACGACTCTCGTTGGTTCGCGCGCGCCCTGTATCTGGCGCTGGCGTTGTTTATCGCTGCCGCCGCGCAGCAAACATTCGCGCAATCAGCCGCCATTAACGGCCAGATCGAGGGCACGGTGACCGATCAAACAGGCAGCGCCGTCCCCAACGCCAAAGTCGTCATCGTCAGCAAAGACACGGGCTATACGCGCGCGCTGCAAACCGACAGCAGCGGTTTTTATCGCTTCGGCACCTTGCCGCTGGGCAATTACAGCGTGACCGTCGAAGCCACCGGCTTTGCCAAAGTCGAGCGCAGCAACATCGCTATCAACGCGGGCAGCATCGCCACCGTCAACGTGGCGCTGGGTGTCGCCAGCCTCAGCAACACCGTTGAAATTTCATCCGCCGCGCCGGTCGTCGAACCGGGCCGCACCGACATCGGCTCGACCTTGTCGTCCAATGCCGTGCTCAATCTGCCGCTCGCTTCGCGCAACACTTACAACTTCATCCTGGTGCAACCGAATGTCAGCGGCCATCCGCAAAACACCTTCGGCGTGCCGCGCAAGATCAACGCGAACGGCTTTACCGACCGCCTGAATTACCAACTGGATGGCAGCAACAACACCCAGAGCGACCGCGCGGGCATCCGCCTGCTGCCCATCTCGAACACCTTCATCGGCGAGATTCAACAGGTCAACAACGGCTTCGCGCCCGAATTCGGCAACACGACCGGCACCGTTTTTAACGCCATCACCAAATCGGGCACCAACGGTTATCACGGCGAAGGCGCGTATATCTTCCGCCGTCAAGACCTCAACGCGCGCCCATCGCTGTTGCGCGCGGGCCAGACCAAACCAAAAGGCTTTCTCGATTCTGAATATGTCAACGTCGGCGGGCCGGTGAAAAAAGACCGGCTGTTTTTCTTCTCGGCATTCGAGCACGTGTCGCACGATGTTTCGTCTTTGGTGACGGCCACGGCAGCGAATATCGCGCAGCTTGGTTTGTCAGCCGATTTCGGCGATCCGGTGCCGACGGTCGAGCGCCCGTATTTTTATCTCGGCAAAGTTGATTACCAGATTAACGAGAAACACCGGCTCTCGGTGCGTTACAACTACTTCCGTAATAGCCAGCCTTACAACGGCGGCGGCGGCACAACGCTCAAATCCGCTACGACACTGTTCAGCGACCGCGCCCACGCGGTTGGTGTGCAATTGATTTCGACGTTGACGGATCGCTCGTTGAATGAATTCCGCTTCAGTCTGCCGTTCCGCGATCAACTCAACACAACGTTTGAAGGATCAGGCAAAGGGCCGACCCTCACGATTTCAGGCATTGCCACCTTTGGCGGCCCCGCCAACGCGGGCGCGCGCTTCGTCGAGAAGACACCCGAATTCGCCGACAACTTCACTTACAACGCGGGGACGCACAGTTGGAAGTTCGGCGGCTCGCTGCGCAATGTGCGCGACGACAATACGGCAGCGCCCTCGGCGACCTACACCTTCCCCAGCATTCCGGCTTATCAAGCGGCAGTCGCGGGCACGAACAAGAAAGGCTACACGACGTTTGCGCAAAACCTGGGCAATCTGACGTTGCATTACACTTCGCTGTTTACCACGCTGTATGCGCAGGATGCGTGGAAGGCGCGTCCGAATCTGACGCTCAGTTACGGTGTGCGCTACGACTTCTACAAAATTCCCGCAGCGGCGAAAGACGCGCCCTACGAACCGTCGCGCGAATTTCGCTTGGACAAAAACAATTTTGCGCCGCGCTTGGGGCTAGCCTGGTCGCTGGGCAAGGATCAGAAGACCGTGATTCGCGCGAATGGCGGCATCTTTTATGACCAGCCGCAAACCGACGTCTATCGGCGCGCGATTATCGGCAACGGCAATCCGGTCTTTTTCAACGTCAGCACCGCGCCGACGACGGCCTTTGCGCCAAGCTTCCCGGACGTCTTCACCAGCGTGCCGACGGGTTTCTCGTTGCCGATTCAAACGATCATCGGTGTGTCGAAGGACTTCCGCACGTTTTATTCCTCCAACCTCAATCTGCAAATCAGCCGTGAACTGACGCCCAACTTCGGCCTCAGCGCGATCTATCTGCACACCAAAGGCACGGGCATCCCCGTTTACCGCAACATCAATCTGGTGGCGACGGCGAACAAGCTGGCCGATGGCCGTCCGATCTTCGGCACGGGCCGCGTGGATACGCGCTTCAATAACATTTCGATTGCCGAAGCGGTGGGCAATTCCAACTACAATGGTTTGAATGTGACGCTCAACCGGCGGCTCTCGAAAGGCTACGAATGGTTTCTCAGCTACACCTGGTCGCACGCGCTGGACGACGCGCCCGAACAGAACGTGCTGGACAGCGGCGGGAATCTGCCGCAAGACACGACCAACCGGCGCGCTGATTACGGCAATTCATTTAGTGACCGCCGCCACGTGCTGACCTTCGCCGGTTCGTTGCAACCGGAGTTTTCGATCAGCAACAAGGCGCTGTCTTATCTCGCCAACCACCATCAACTCTCGTTCATCCTGATGGCGCGCAGCGGCGATCCTTTCAATATGGGCAGCAACCGCGTGCTGAACGGCGACACCAACGTGCCCGCCGCGCAGCAACGCCCGCTGTTCATCGGACGCAACACGCTGCGCGGGCCGAAGATTGCGCAACTCGACATGCGTTATGCGCGCAGCCTCTTTAAGTACGAGCAGTTCACCGTGGACTTCCTGGGCGAGTTCATCAATCTGCTCAATCACACCAACATCAACGGCCTGAACACGACGGCGACGGTGGATGCGACAGGCGCCATCACGGCGCAACCGTCATTCGCGCCGTCGGCGTTGGATTCGCGCCAGATTCAATTGGGATTCCGTGTGCGCTTCTAACTAAACAGCCGGGCAGACGTCTGGGTTGCCCGGCTGTTTTTCTAGCCTATCTTTTTCCTGCTCAGGAATGGTGAATGATGAATTGAGAATGGTGAATGTAATGGCCGAGAAGAAAGACAATCCGGTGCTCGACAAATCGTTCAAGTTCGCGTTGCGCATTGTCAAACTCTACAAATACCTGACGGATGAAAAACGCGAGTTCGTCTTGAGCAAGTTTCTGTTGACCGCCGGCACGTTGATTGGCGCGCGGGTTGAAACATCGCAAGCAGCGGTTGATCGCAACGCGTTTTCTTCCGAATTGAACATGGCTTTGCAGAAGGCCAAAGAGAGCGAGTATTGGCTCAAACTTCTACTGGCGGGTGAATTTCTCACGCAAGCCGAATATGACTCCATCTTTGCTGACGCTGATGAACTGGTCAGTTTGTTGACGAAGATTGTCAAAACTTCGCGGGGGCAGTCCTAAATCCGCCTTCATTCCCAATTCTTCATTCATCATTCTCAATTCTTTTGCAGCGAACCAGTTTTTTCAGTACCTATCCGATGAGTTCCAAACAACCCGCACCGCAGTTCCCCGCCCCGATTTACGCCGAAACCGTTCTCAATCATCTGTTCACCGACGGTCAGCAATTCTTTTTTGAACACCTGCTGCACATCCATTACGCGCACTGCCTGATGCTCGCCAAACAGCGCATCCTCACGCGCGCCGAAGCCGCCGCAATCCTGCGCGGGTTGGACGCACTCGATCACAAGAAGATTCGCGCGGCCAAATATGACGGCACGGTCGAAGATTTGTACTTTTATGTCGAGCGCGAGTTGATCGAGGGCATCGGCGAAGAACTGGCGGGCAAGCTGCACACCGCGCGCAGCCGCAACGACATTGACATCACGCTGTACCGGATGAAGCTGCGCGGCGATTTGCTCGAACTGATCGGAGCTTTGCTCGGCTTGCAAACCGAATTGATCAGCCTCGCGCGCCAACACACGCGCACCGTGATGCCCGCGCACACGCACACGCAACCCGCGCAACCGACGACGCTGGCGCATTATCTTTCCGCCGCCATCGAATTCATCGGGCGCGATCTGACGCGGCTGCAAGCGGCCTTTGTCACGGTCAATCGCAATCCGCTGGGCGCGTGCGCCATCACGACGACGGGCTTTCCGATCAACCGCGACTTGACGGCGGAACTGCTGGGCTTTGAAGGGCTGGCTGAAAATTCTTATGGCGCGGTCGCGGCGGTGGATTATCTATTGGAAGCCGTCGCCGCGTTGGCCGTCAACGCGCTGAACCTGGGCAAGTTTACGCAGGATTTGTTGCTGTGGGCGACGCAGGAGTTTTCCTTCCTGACGCTGAATGACGCCTACGTGCAAACCAGTTCGATCATGCCGCAGAAACGTAATCCGGTGGCGTTGGAGCATGTGCGCATCCTGCTCAGCCGCGCGGCCAGTCAGGCCCAAGCCGTGATGACCTGCACGCACAACACGCCGTTTGGCGACATCAATGATTCGGAAGACCCACTGCAACCGCTCGTGCATCGCAGCTTTGCCGATGCCAAACGTGCGGTGAAACTGTTGGCGGGCGCAATCGGCGCATTGGAAATTGACGTCGCGGGGTTGCGGCAGAAAGCCGCCGAGAGTTTTTTGACGATGACCGAGTTGGCCGACACGTTGGTACGCGCTGAAGGGCTGGGTTTCAAACAGGCGCATCGCCTGACCGCGCAAACGGCCAAACGCTTGCCCAATCATCGAGCACCGCACACGCTGATCGTCGAGACCTTGCAAGCTGTCGCGCTTGAACTGCTGGGCCGTGCGTTGAAAACGGCTCCGGCAAAGTTGCTGGAAGCGCTCTCACCGGAAGGCTTCGTCAACATCCGCACGGTCAGCGGCGGCCCGGCGCCCTCGACCGTGACGGAATTTCTCGACCGGCAAACCCAAACTCATCAGCAAGTGCAACGCTGGCTGAACGGCCAACAAAAGAGCCTGCGCGCACTTCCCCTCAAACTGGCACGCGCCAAAAAAAGTTTCTTGCTGTAAATTTTTCAGTGGCGGCAGTTCAGAGTTCACGCTTCAGCGTGTAAGTGGCGGCCCGCTGCCACGCTGAAGCGTGAACTCTGAACATTTGCGTGAACTCTGAACATTTGTTCCCTTTCCAGCCCTGAATTATTTACGGAAAGAAACGTTTTTGGCATAGCGAATTCAGGGCCATGTGCTGTCTGGCCAATGCTCATGACTGACGCTCTTTGGTTTGGAGACCGGACTTATTGGTTGGCCTGAACGCGCTCAATGATCAAGCGCGCGGTTTGTTCCGGCGTCATTTGCGAATTATCAATGACCGTGCCGAGGTCCGGATTCGCGCCGTCAGTTTGGTAGTGATAGGCGATGCGGGAAACTTCCCATGCGCTCAGCACACGGCTGCCGCGTTGTTGTTGCGAGATGTCCAGCGGCGGACGCAGGGTGAAAAAATGGATGGGAACATCGAGTTGGCTCAGCAGCCAGATGTGATCTTCAGCCCGCAGCGGATAACTGAAGACAACATTCAAGCCGTATTTGAGAAACACCTTGGTCACCGCGACTGCGCTTTCCAGGTTGATGGGGATGCTTTCTTCCAACGGCATCCAGGCGATGAAATCGCGCAGCGAATCCACTTCGACGTGCGCGGTGCGCGGCAACAATTGGCAGATCATTTTCGAGGTCGTGGTCTTCCCCGCATTGATCGAACCGTTCAAGACAATCAGCATGATTTGGTTTTTCGCTCCTCTAGATACCGCTATAGCTTGAAGGGCAATGTCTTTTCGACGCCGTCGCGCACGATCAACAGCGTGATCTCGGCAGCCTCGGCGCTGGCGCTGCGCAAGATGGGTTCACCGATGCGGCTCAACAGGCGTTGCAGTTCGGCCAGCGTAGTAAGCGGTTTGCCATTCACCGCCAGCAAACAATCTCCCGCTTGCAATTTATTGCGTTCCGCCAAACTGGCGGGTTTGACTTCTGTGATCAGTAACCCAGCGCCAGTTTTGACTTTGAAAAATTGCGCCAGTTGCTCGCTCAAAGGCAGTACGCTCAGGCCCAGCGGCGGGCGGGCGGGCTGTCTCGACCTGCGGCAATCTTCGGTGCCGCTGGTGGCGCCGGCACTAATTTCCTTGTCTGTCCCCTCGCGCCGTTTCGCCGCTTCATTGGCATAATCCCCGGCGTCTTTCAAAAGCTTCCTGGCATCTTCTTCATTCCCTTTTTGCCGGGCCTCTTCCGCCAGTTTACGCAACCGGTCGGCCTCGGCTTGCAGCAAATCCGCCTCGGCATACAGCTTCTGACAGGCATCCACCAGACCTTGCCGTTCGCCCAAAGTCACTTGCAGGCTAAGGGTCGCGCCGCCGCGCAAAATCGTGACGGGCAGCGCACTGCCGGGCGCGATTTCGCCCAGCAATTTGTAGACGTGCGCGGCATTCTCGACCTCGGTTTTAGCAAAACTCAGCAGGATGTCATTGACGCGCAAACCCGCCTTGGCTGCCGGGCTGTCTTCGACCACCTTTCCGACGATAGCGCCTTTGGCATCGGGCGCATCACCCAGGAAAACGCCCAGATAGGCGCGCACCTTCCCGCCATAGGCAGGCGTGACCGGAGTCCCGACCGCCGTCTGTGCGGCAACCAGAAGAGAAAAAAGACTGCTGAAAAATACGGCTGGCAAAAACAGCCCCGCCAACCTGATGTTTTGCATAAACAAATTACCTCCGCCTACACACGCCCAGCTTGTCACTGTCGTTCCCGCAAAATTACCGGCGTTTGAAAATGACGAGCGTTAAATCGTCTTCCTGTTCATGGCCGCTCGTCCATTGCTGAACAGCCGCCAACAAAGCATCTTTAATTTCGGCGGCGCTGCGTTGCCCGTGCTGCTGCAACACTCTGAGGATGCGGGCTTCGCCAAATTCCTCTTCAAAGGGATTATGCGCTTCGAGTAAACCATCGGTGAACGCGACGAAAAGATCGCCGCTGTAAAGTTGTACCGCCGCTTGCTCGTAAGTTGTTTCGGCAAACAAACCAACCACGGTGCCGCCGCATTCCAATCGTTCGTATTCGCCATTGCTGCGCCAGATGAGCGGTGGATTGTGGCCCGCGTTGGTGTAGCGCAGCGTCGAACTATGTTCATCGAATTCAGCATAGCAGAGCGTGACATAACTCGCATCCGGCGCCACGGCCTTGAGCAACTGATTGACCCGCGCCACGATCTCGCCCACGGCGCGCAAGGGCGGCTCGACTTCCTGACAGGCCTGTATCTGGCTGCGCAGATGGGCCTGCAAATTTGCCATCAGCAAGGCGGCGGAAACGCCTTTGCCGCAAACATCCGCAATCACGACGCCGGTCAATTCCGGCGTGAGGCAGAGAAAGTCGTAGTAATCGCCGCTCACCTGCCGCGCGGGCAAACAGACGCCGGGCGCAAAATCCAGCAGCTTCGTTTGCGGCAGGTGGCGCGGAAAGAGGCGCGCCTGCACTTGCGAGGCGATTTTCATCTCTTGATCGAGCCGCTCTTTTTCCGCCGAGACGCGCAGCAAATCGCGAATCGAACGGATCATGCGATTGAACGAATGCGCCAGTTCGCCCAATTGGTCATTGCCCACGGCCTGAATCTCGTGCTGCAAATCGCCCGCTTCGACGCGCCGCGTGCCTTCGTACAGATAATGCACCGTGCCCGTGATCGTCCGCGTCAAGACCGCTGCCGAAACGATGGCTAAGGCGGCGATCAAGGCGAAGATCAAGGCCACCGGCCCGATTACCCAAAACACTAGATAGCCATAGCGGCTGCCGGTGCGGAACTGTTGCAGGCGTTGCCAGATTTGTTCCGGCTGCAAAAACGAATCATCCAGCCGCAACACCTCGCCTTCCATCAAACGGCCCGATTCCCATTCATACACCGGCGCAAAGACGTTGATGCCCGAAAAATCTTCGGGCGCAAAATTACGCGCCTCCGCCGCCGAGTCTTCGTCCAATTGCATCTGCCCCTGCGCGTTGCGCACCAAAGCGAGCAAGGCATGGCCTGGTGCAACCGGGACGCCCACGGTGTTGCTCAGATTGCCGCATAACCCGCCGAGGGGATACTTCATTTGCAGCGCTGTGCGGTCACGCGCGTTGAGTTGGACGTAATGATAAGCAAACACTTCGCGCCGCCCGGTGGTGTGACGCTCCATCACCAGGCCATGAAATTCCGGTTGTGTGCCAAGCCATAAAGGAAGCGTCGGTTCGGCGCTGGCCGTAAAGCGCACATTCGGAAAGATAGGACTGAGCGCGTCGGCGTGTTCGCGCAAAATTTCAGCTTGTCTGGCCGGATTGGCTTTGAGTTCATCGGTGAGCGCCTGCACCGCAGCGCGCGATTCGGCCAGATAAACATCCAGTTGCCGCCGCGCCAAATTCACGTATGTTTGGCTGAGCAAAACGTAACCGAGCAACAACACCAACAGCAGTCCCAAACCCAACGGCAAGACGCTGATCAACAACCACGTGACCACCAAACGCCGCCGCAACCGCCACAACAACCGTTTCATCAACCAGGCCACGCCGCGATACAGCCAGTACGCCAGCAACAGCAAGGCGCCCCACGAAGCCAAATCCACCACCGTCTTTAACCAGATGCTACCCAACAACGTCTGCCCTTTGGAGAAAACCCAATTGATGAACCACACCGCCACGCCCAGCAGCATCGCCCTGCCAGCGAACGTCGTCGGCCAGAATTTTTTGCTTGGGTTTACCTGAGCCATGCGGATTGCCACAAGCGGCGACAGCGAACCAGCCAATGTTGGCTTACTCAATTTCATCTGAGCGCAGCAACAGCGGGCGTTCAGAGTTCCGCCTTTAGGCGGTGGCGCGCCGCAGGCGCGTTTTGGCGCTACGCGCCGCCGCCGCCTAAAGGCGGAACTCTGAACGCCCGCTTGCCAGACCTCAGGTTTCAATCAATGCGTCAGACCGGACACGTCTCGCCACGAAAAGCAACACGCGACGTGTCGGTGCGGTTCAGCCTTCTGCTTCAAATTTCGGATATAAAGCGTCAATCACGTCGCGGTATTTATCCTCGACAAACTTGCGGCGGATTTTGAGTGAGGGGGTGAGCTCGCCACCTTCGATGGTGAATTCCTGGGGAATCAGGGCGATCTTTTTGATCTTTTCGTGCGGGGCCAATTCGCGCGTGACCTCGTCCACCTTCTTTTTGAAGTATTCGAGGATGCGCGGTTGCTGGGCCAGTTGCGCGGCCTCTTTGACTTCCAGGGCCAGCGACTTGGCGTAGGTGCGCAAGGCATCCAGGTTCGGCACGATCAGCGCGGCGGCGAATTTGCGCGCATTGCCGATGACGATGACCTGTTCGACCATCGGGATGCCGCGAATCAGGTTTTCGATAGGTTGCGGCGCAATGTATTTGCCCAGGCTGGTCTTGAGCAAATCCTTCTTGCGGTCGGTGATGCGGATGTACCCATCGGGATCAATCGTGCCGATGTCGCCGGTATGGAACCAAAGCCCGTCGTCGTATGCTTTCAACACCTGCGCCGATTCGTCTTCCATCAGGTAATAACCCTGCATGACGTTATCGCCCTGCACCAGCAATTCGCCGTCGGCTGCCGCGCGCACCTTCACGCCTGGGATGGGTGTGCCGATGGTGCCGACGCGATTCGCGCCGGGGCGATTGAACGAGACGACCGGCGAAGTTTCGGTCAAACCGTACCCCTGCAAAATGATGATGCCCGCGCCCAGAAAGATATAGGCCAAATCCGAGGGCAGCGCCGCGCCGCCCGAAACAAAGAAACGCAGCCGCCCGCCCACGGCTTCGCGCCATTTGCTGAACACCAGTTTATCCAAGGCTTTCAATTCCAGTCTGGTGCTGAGCGGCACGCTTTTGCCCTGGTTCTGCAATTGGGCGGCTTCGCGGCCTAGCTTGACCGCCCGATGAAAGAGCTTTTGTTTCCACGGCGGCTGATCGGAGGCGCGTTTGTTGATCGTCGCGTATATCTTCTCGAAGAGGCGCGGCACCGCCGTCACGACCGACGGGCGGATTTCCCTGATGTCTTCGCCGACGTATTCGACGCCGCGCGCGTAGCAAATCTGCACGCCGTAAAGCATGTAAATGTAAAGCACCGTGCGTTCAAAGACGTGCGACAACGGCAGGAAGCTGAGCGCCACATCGTCGGGCCGCAGTTCAAAGACCTGGCCCGAATTGAGCGCGTTGTTCACCAGATTGCGATGCGTGAGCATCACGCCTTTGGGGTCGCCGGTCGTGCCCGACGTGTAAATGATCGTCGCCAGGTTTTCAGGCTGGGCTTGCGCCGCCAATTCCGCATACAGGTTTGGCTGGTGTGTGCGCTCTTCGGCGCCGCGTTTTTCCAGTTCGGAGAGCGCGAGCACATCCTTAGCGTCCTCTTTGGGCGCTTCGAACATGATCAAGCGCGGGCGGTCTTTTTTCAGCGCGGCCAATGCAGCAGCAATGCGTTTCAATTGGCGATTGGTCGAGACGAACAGGATGCGCGCGCCGCTGTTGCGCAAGATGAATTCGACCTGATCAACAGACTGGGTTGGGTAGATCGGCACGTTGACCGCGCCTGTCGCCAGAATGGCGTAATCGGTCAGGCTCCATTCCGGGCTGCTTTCGGCGAGCAAGGCCACCCGTTCCCCTGGTTTGACGCCCAGCGAGTGCAAACCGAGCGCGACATTGCGCACGCGTTCGGCCAACTCAGCGCCCGTGATTTCGTGCCATTGCTTGTCGCGTTTGAAGCGCATCACGATCTCGGAGGCGCGCCGCCGGACAGCCGTCGCAAACAACTCGTTAAGGGTGCGCGGGGAATCCGCACTCATCATGCTTTTCACCTGTGTTGATGGGTTGTTCTCTTAGGGAAATCGCTTATTGCAAGCTTTGACAATGCGGGGTGGATATTCAGGCTTGCCCGGAAATTTGTCAATTTTCCGGCTGCTGGGCGCGTGGCCACAATTGCGCACAGCCCTGTGAGCGGGCGTATCATTGCGATATGATCGCCGCCTCGTTCATCAATCCCCGGCAGGCCCGACAGGCATTTCCGGGCAACCGACCACTTTTAGCTTCTGCATTGCGACTATGCGCATTCGTCTCACTCTCATTTTCTGGTTATGCCTGGCGTTGACGACGCTGCTGTTGGCGCAAGCCGCGCGCGAGCAAACAGCGCGCTACCTCACCCACGCCGAGGCGCAACCGCTGCTGCAGTTGATGAATGAAATCCTGCCCGCCGAACTGAAGGACAAAGACGCGCGCGCTCAGGCCGCCTTGTGGCCGGCCTGGGTGCAGCGGCAGGACGCCGCCGTGCGCGCCCGCTTGCGGCAAGGCGACGAAGACACGCTCGTCAACTTCCTGCTCTTCGGCGTGTCGTTCACGCCACAGCCGCGCATGACGGCTGCTGAATTGGCGCGCTTCAAAGCCGCGCCGGGGGCGAGCGCGCTGAGCGCCGTGTTTAACGCGCGCCTGAATGACCTGTTGCGCGGGCTGGCCGAGCCGGGGACGAATGAGCGGCTGATTTTCTTGCGCAAGCTGGTGGTGCGCGATGACCGGCAGCCCGACACGCCCGCTGGCCGCACCAACTTGCGCGAATACGTGCTCACGCAATTGCTGCGCGTGCTCAACGAACAGGAAGGCTATCAGCGCACGCTTGAAGCGGCGCGCGCGGCGGGCGGCGCGAATGAGGAGTTCATCGAACGCTCGAAGCTCTATCGCGCGCGCGGCCTCTCGTTGGACACCACGCTCGCGCCCAACTTCGCCATCGAAGAGTCGTTGAAGGCCTTGAAAGCGCGCGGTCTGTTCACGTCCGCCAGCGTCAAAAAAGTCGCCATCGTCGGGCCGGGGCTGGATTTCACCGACAAGGCCGGCGGCTACGACTTCTATCCCGAACAGACATTGCAGCCGTTTGCGCTGATTGATGCGCTGCTGCGGCTGGGGCTGAGCAGCGCTGAGACCTTGCAAGTGACAGCCTGCGACCTTAGCCCGCGCGTGCTGGAACACCTGACGCGCGCCGCCCAGCGCGCCACGCAGGGGCAGGCTTACACCGTGCAATTGCTGCACGATCCGCAGGCGCAATGGAAACCGGAACTGCTGAAATACTGGCAGGGCTTCGGCAATCAAATCGGCAAGGCGGTTGCGCCCAGCGCCGTGCCTGAAGCGCTCAAAGGGCTGGAACTGCGCGCCGTGCGCATCAATCCCGCCATCGTCGCGTGCATTCATCCGGTGGATTTGAACATCGTCTTTCAGCGCTTGCCGCAACCCGCAAACTTCGACCTCATCATCGCGACGAACATCCTTGTCTATTACGACGTGTTCGAGCAGTCATTGGCCCTGTCGAATATCGAAAGCATGCTGCGGCCAGGCGGGCTACTGATGTCGAACAATGCGCTGCTGGAATTGCCTGTGCTGAGGATGAAGTCGGTCGGCTATCAGACGACCGTCTATTCGGAGCGGGCCAATGACGGCGATCACATCGTCTGGTATCAACGCGCGCAATGAAGCAGCCGCGCGCGCTGTTTGCGTTCACTGAAACATTTTCGGATCAATCGCGACATTCTGTTTGTACTCGTTGATGGTGACGGTCAGCGTGCCGACCGGGCGTTGACGCAGGATCGGAAAGGTGACGACCTGGATCAACTTGTGCGGCAGCTTGAGGCCGTCCACCTCGCGGAAGTCCGCGGTCTCGACATAAAAATCGGCGGTGGGCTGGTCATCGCTCCTCGATTGCACATCGTTGCTCAAGGCGCCGATTTGTTGCGGGATGGTGACGCGGCCAAACTCGCTGCGCACCCACATGA
The DNA here is from genome assembly GCA_016196035.1 of Acidobacteriota bacterium. Classification (NCBI taxonomy): domain Bacteria; kingdom Pseudomonadati; phylum Acidobacteriota; species Acidobacteriota bacterium. Next base: position 40,172 of record JACPYM010000104.1, read on the forward strand.
AAGTTTCAGCGTCGAAGCAAAGCCTGACCACGTTCGCTTTCTTATCGCGTTTGTATTCGACCACGTAAGCCAGTCGCCCGTTGATCTTCTTCGTGCCGCGCGCCTCGATCTTCGCGTCGGGCGCGGGCTCGGTGAGCAGCGCGTTGTAAAGCGCGATGCCGTTGGTGAAAAAGCCCGAGGCCAGCATCTCGCGGTACTTGTCTTCGACGACGTTGTATTCGCGCGTGAAGGAAGGTCGGAAGAGCTGTTTGCCTTTGTCGTAGATCAAGCGCCAGGTCGCATCCTGAAAGCTGTAAGCCAGTGCAACGCGGTCGGGCGCTTCGGACATAATCAAGGCTTGCACCTCGGCCTGGTTCTCGCGCTTGACCGTGCCGATGGCGACACGGGTTTTGATCTTCGCCAGCGCCTCTTTGCCACCGGCGGCGGCCAGATGTTTGTTGACGATCTCGGTCGCGGAAAGCTTTTCTTGAAAGCCCTGCACGCCAGCGGTCAGGCTGAACGCCGTCAGCAAAGCCAGTAAGCAGGCAATTCGTTTCATGATTGTCCCTCATTGGAAAAGTACAGCGGACTGTCAGTCCGCTGACCGTCTCGGTGCTTGAGCGACTGGCCGAGCCTGCCAGCGGACTCACAGTCCGCTGTACAACCAGACCAATGTCCGTCCTACAGTTCAGTACCCGGATTGAGAAAAGGGCGAGGCCTGCTGAAGACCTCGCCCAATTGAAAAATTCTGTCAGCGTTCGCGCGCTTTTAGAATTGGAGTTTCAGAGCCAGTTGAACGTGCCGCCGTCCGAACCGGCTGGCCGGCACGAAGTCCAGGCTGCTGATGTCCGCTTCGCCCACGCCCGCAAACAGATTGGCATGGTTGAACGCGTTGTACATCTCGCCGCGGAACTGCAACTCGTACCTCTCCGTCAGGAAGAACTTCTTGTAGATGCCCAGGTCGAGGTTCCACTGCCCCGGCCCACGGAAGAGGTTGCGCGCAGTCATCGTAGTCGGATACGGCCCCACTTCAACGCCGCCTGATTTGTCAGTGAAGTCGCTCGGCTTCTGATTGCTCAGGCTGATGAAGTTGAAGCGATTCGGATCGCCCGTGTCTTTCGGGTTGCCGCTGCCCGTAGTCTGGAGCGTCCCGGTCGGCACCAAGCGCAAACAGACGGTGATGCCGTTACTGCAATCGAAGGTCGTGAACGGGCTGCCGGTTTGCGCCGTCAAGATGCCATTGAACGACCAGCCATGCAGAATCTGCTTGCCGATGCCGTGCATCCCCTTCGCAAACGGGATTTCCCAGTTGTAACCGAGCGTGAAGATGTGCCGGACATCGAAGTCCGCGTAGCCATAATCAAGCCGGTTGTTGAACGGATCGAGCAGGCCCAGGTTGAAGCTGTTGGCCGACTCGCTAAAGGTCGTGCTCAGATTGTCGCGCGCGACGCTGTAACGATACTTGGCCGTCAGTTGCAATCCGCTGCTGCGGAAGTTGGTGCTCTCCAGCCCGGCGACCAAGCCCCTGAATCTGGAGTAGCCGCCATTGCCACGTTCGTTGATGTTGCCGTATTGCCCGTTCAACCGCGTCACCGTACCGCCAAGGGCCGGGGGACGCGCAACCGAACTGTTGAGATACTGCGAGCCGAAACCGGTGCGGTTGTAGTTCTCCAGCGAATAGAGCTTGCTGCCCACCGAGCCGGTGAATTCGAGCGAAACCACCGTGCGCGAGAACAACTCGCGCTGTAGCGCCACGCTGTAGAAACTGGAGAAGGCCGTCACGATGTCGGGACGCACCCAACGCAGACTGACAGTGGGAAGCACTTTGCTGCCACTCGCGCCAGCCAGCGGGCCGGCATTGTTCGGTGTCACCGCGATTGACGGCACGTCCGTCCCCGCCAGCAGCGAAACCACCGCATAGCTGGGCGGATTCTGGATGACGTTGTAGGTGACGTTGCCGAAGTTGCGTTCGTAGGCGATGCCGTAGCCGCCGCGCAGCGAGGTCTTGCCATTGCCAAACACGTCCCAGGCAAAACCGATGCGCGGCGCGAAATTGTTCAGGTCTTTCTGCCACAAGCCGCCGACCGGGCTGTCCTGCGCGATCTGCACCTTGCCGTTGCGAATGCGCTCCTGCAACGATGAGCCGGAACCGAAGTAGAAGTTGGAATCCTTCTTCGGGTCCTTGTTGTGCTGCACGCCGAAATACTCCCAGCGGATACCCAGATTCAGCGTGAGATGCGGTTTGACGCGCCAGGCATCGTTCCCGTAGAAGGCGAAGTCGTGATAGCGGTTGCTGCGCGTGAAGTCGGGCGGGCCGACCGGCAGCGTCAGCGTGTCGCCGGGGAACTTGCCTTGCGGGAAGACCGCCGCCTGAAAGATCGTCAACTGGCCGCGCACGAAGTTATTCAGCCCGCTGACAGTGTTGGCGCCCAACTGCTCGGTCGCGTTCTCATAAGCGCCGAAGGCGCGGTTGTCTTGCAGATAGACATACTGGCCGCCGAAGCGGAACTGGTGTTTGCCCTTGTTCCAGTTCACGTCCTCGGCCACCTGGCCGACGTTCTGCGGGCCGCCGAAGGGAATGGCGTTGCCCGGCGTGAATTGCGAATAGCCGGGGAACGACAGCAGGAAGCTGCGAATCCTGGCCGTGCCGCCGGTCAGATAGAGCGTCGGGCTGACGGCCTGTTTGCCGAGCGGCTGTTGCAGGTTGAGCCGGTTGTAGGTGAGCTTGCTTTGCGAAATCAGGTTCGGCGTGATGGTGCGCGTGACCGAGATCAGGAAGTTGTTGTTGAAGATGGTCTGGCCGGAATCGAAACCGTCATACGGGCTGTAGTTCAAGGAACCGGCCGCGTTGACGCGGCTATCCAGCGCGTAGCGGCCATAGACCTGCGTCTTGTCGCTGATGTTCCAATCCACGCGCGAATTGGTTTGATAGGTGTTTTGCGGACTGCCCGCGCCCTGATCGGTCGGGATTGAAAACTTGGTTTGTCCGAAGGCCGGCGTGTTGGCTGGCAACGTAGCGAAGGGGCTATTGGCGCCGAACGCGCCCGCGCCACCGAGCGAAGCCACCACATCGCCAACCGTGTAGACGGTGCCGTTGATGGGCCGCGCCAGCTTGTAGGGCGCAAAGAAGGACTGGGTAGCGGCGTTGGAAGCGGCGATCAATTGCGGCGTGGGCACGACGTTGATGACCGGCCCGGTGCTGCGCACGCGCGTCCATTCGGTGCTGCTGAAGAACTGTAGCTTGTCTTTTTTGATCGGGCCGCCCAGCGAGTAACCGAACTGATTGCGCGTGAAGCCGCCTTTTTCGTTGCCCTGCGCGTTGTTGTCGAAGCCATTGGAAGCCGTCGCGGCAACGCGGTTGAACTCGAAGAGCGTGCCGTGGAAATTATTGGTGCCGGATTTGGTCGCCACGTTGACGATGCCGCCCGAAGCGCGCCCATACTCGGCGGAGAAGTTCGAGGTGATGACACGGAATTCCTGCACCGAATCGAGCGGCACGGTCTGGCCGACGCCCGCCACGAACGAATCGTTGTTGTCAGCGCCGTCCAGCGTAATGTTGGTGCTGGCCGCGCGCTGCCCGTTGATCGAAACGCCCACGCCACGGCCCGACGCGCCATTGGGGTCGGCGGCGACGTTGCCCGAAAGCACGACCAGCGCATACGGATTGCGCGTCAAGGTCGGCAATTCGGTGACCTGTTTGCCCGAAACCACATCAGAGAGTTCCTGATGCGTGGTGTTGACTTCCACCCCGCCCCCCGCGACGATTTCGACGACGTTGCCAGTAATCGCGGTGAGCGACATTGCGGTGTCCAAGCTGATCTTGGCGCCCACGGTGATGTTGACCTGTTGGGAGCTGTCGGCAAAGCCTTTGGCTTTGACCGTGACGCTGTAAATGCCTGGTTGCAGATTGGTGATGACGTAAACCCCATCCGAGCCGGTTGTGGCCGTGCGTTCCGCGCCCGTGCCGGTGGATTTCACTGTAATGCTGGCAGCAGGAATGACTGCGCCATTTGGGTCAGCCACTTTGCCGATGATCTGGCCGGTCTCGGTTTGCGCCCATGCCGTGCCGAAACTGGCGACCGCCAGCAGGATGATTGACGCCGCAAACAATCCTAAGCATCGTTTGGTCTTCATAGAGACACCCTCCGTTGAATTTGGGTTGATCGGAAATTGGTTTGATGGCCGCCAGTATCCCACCCCATCCGGTCACGGCCTGGAAAAGCATTGCGCGGATTTGGACGCGGCCCGATGGGAATTCAAGAAAACTGTCTGGCCCTCAAATTCTGATGAATTCTGGCGATGAAGGTAAATGATTCGCCTGACAGGCCGCAAGTCTAATTAATCGCTATGCTTATTTTTTTTTGCAGGCCAGCCAAAATCGCGGATCATGCTTCCCACGTCTTCAATCGTTCCATCAGCCCAATCAACTCGGCGCGTCGCCGCTCGAACAGCGCAAACAGATAGAGAATGAAAATGCCGAACGCGATGCCGCTCACATACCACAACCAGCCCCAACCCAGGCTCAACGCCGCGTGCCAGACCATCGTGATGACCGCCAGCAAGAGAAACGCCGTGCCCAGGAACAGATACGCGCGCACTTGCAGCAGCATTCCCAACAGCACACCCGCCACCGACAACACCGCCAACATCAGCGGCAGCCAAGCTGAAGCCCCTACTCCGTGGATGAAAATGTCCGCCGTCGAAGAAACGTAAATCGTGATCAACGCCGCATAGCGAAAGGCCGCCATCTGTTCGCGCGTCAACTGTTCACGGTTGAGGTGCGCCGCCGCCAGCACCGACAACGCCGCCGGAATCAGCCACACCTGCGGATGCGCCAGGAAGCCGTAATCCTCTGTGCGCTGCAACCAATGCCACCAGCCGCCATTCGCCGCCAGCGCCGCCAGCAAGCCAAACCCAAACGAACGGCGCATCACTGACAGCAAGCCGTAAAACAAACCGACCAGCAGCAGCAATCCCGCGTAATCCACGCGCGATTCCAAAAGCCAGAATCCCAGGCTCGGCAGCAGCGGCAAAAAGACACCCGTGCGCGCCAGCGGCTCGGCCAAGACGACGCGCCCGCGCCGCCGCAATTGTTCCGCCACGCCTACGCCCGCGAAAGCCAGCGCCAGCACCGCCAGCGGCCAATACTGTTTGAACATCCCGCCGAACAGCCACGGCGCGCTCAAGCGCAGATGCGCCAGCAACAACACGGCGAGGATTTCAGCCGCGTAAACATAACGTCCACGTTGTTCGGCCCGTAATTCAAACGGATCGCGCCCGCGCCATAACGCAAAGGCGACTGACACGACGCAAAGCGCCAGCAAGCAGATCGTCAACGCCGCCTTGGCCCACCAACCCAACGGCACGTAACCAATGTCGTTTGTTTGCGCCCACTCAAAGAACAACAACAGCGCCAGCAGGCCCAAGCCAAACAGCCCCGCGCCAAACAACACGCGCCTTGTCGCGCTTTCCCATGCACCCAACGCGCGCGGCCAGACCACGAATTCCGCCGCGCGCGTGCCAAAGAAGGTGAGCGCCAGCGTCAACGTCAACGCCAGCAAGGTAACCGCGCGATTTGCGTCTTGGGCATAACCAGGCAAATTCAACGCAACCCAGAGCCACGCGGTCATTGCGCCAAGTTCCAAAACCAGCGCCACCATTTGCCCCCACTGACGATAACCGGTTTGCAACCTGCCTTGCGGCGCTGCCGCCAGAGGTGCGGAAGGGCTGTGCCCTTCCGTGGGCGGCGCTACTTGTTCAGGGGCTACGCCCCCAATTGGCGTCAACCAGCCAACTGCCAAGGGCGCCAACAGCGCCACACTCGCGGCCAACATTCGCTGCGGCCAACTGACAACCGCCCAACTCGACGACAAGGCCGCCAAAACAGCGCCAGCCGCCAAACCTGTTTCGGCATATAGCAACCAAACAGCACTGGCGTTGGCCGCTTCCACCAACCGGGGCAGACGCCAGCCGCGCAGCGCCACAACCAGCTTCGCACGTTGCCGCCAAACCAATGCCACCGCCAATGCATAGCCGGTCAATGTTAAGGCGGCGGCGACCAGCAAAAACTGCGCAGACAAATTCTGCCGGTCTACCAACGCCGCCACAGTCGCCAACCCGGCGATGAACAACACCGCGAACCGATAGGCAAACAGCGCGTCCCATAAACAAGCCAGACACAATGTCATCACCGAGGCCAAAGCCGCGCCCGCGATCCAGCCTTTCACGGGCAACGGCTGCGCGCCGTTGAAATCCAGGCTCAATCCAACCACCACCTTCAAGCAAGTCAGCAGCAGCAATAACACAGCAGCGAATTGATGGAACGCTGGCACGCTCGTTCTGGCCTCGGCAGTGGTGCGCAAGACCTTCAATTCGAGCCACAGACTCAACAGCGCCACGGCGGCCAGCGCGGTCACGTTCAACAGCGCGACATCCAGCAACGTCCCAGGGCCTTTGCTATATCCAAAAATCCATTCCGTCAGCGCCAGACAGGTCAACAGCCCGGCTGCATAAAAATAACTATGGCTGCGGCGGGCCACTGCCAGCCCAATGGATAAGGCGGCAACACCAGCCAACGCCACGACGCCGCGCCAAGGCCCGCCCGGCGCGTTGAAATCAAGCAGGCTCAGCCAGACCGTAGCGACGCTCAAACAAATGGCCCACAGCGTTGCACTGTCCGCCGTCGTTTTGGATTGCGCGAGCAACGCATTCAACCATTCTGTTAAACGGGCGCGCACGCGATTGTGCCCAACGGTAAATTGCGCTTCACGCCGCGCCAGCAATACAAGCCACAACATTGCCCACGCCGTCACCACGGTCATCGCCAACAGCGTGTGATAGCTCAACCAGTTTTCCGGCGCAAAACGTTGCAGCGTGCAAGCCAGCAGCACGCCCAATGAGAGCATTGTCAGCGCCACATTGCGCACGCACGGCAAGGTGCGCGCATTCTGCCGTGTGTAAACGAAACAGGTTGCGACAGCCAGCCACGCCGCCCAGCCAAGCCCATCCCCGACTGTGCGCGCAAATTCGCTCGGCCACACCGTCAACCAGCCCAGCGACAACGCCAACAAGCTCAGTAGCCCTAGCAGCGCGCCCGTTAGTGCGCGCACCTGCCAACGCAACCAAGCCGCATCCACCGCCCGCGCGGCCCGCAACCAGCCCAGCGCATAACCCGCGCCCGTCAGCAGATTTAATTGCACCAGCCGCGCCCATTCATGGCCGCGAATCAGACCGCCTTGATTCTCCACCCACATCGCGTAACCCACAGTCACGGCGGCATTGAGCAACAACCCGCCCGCCCAGGCAGACGTGCCCGTTTCACATCGCCAGGCGTAAACAACGCACGCCGCACTCACCAACACCAACGGCGCGATGTACCAACCATTCAAGCCCCGGCTGTCCGCCAGCATCGCCACGCTGGCCCAGAGCGCGCTGCCCCACGCCACTTGCAACCCGGGCCGACACAACAGGCGCTGTGCCTTTTCGCTGCGCCAAACGCTCGCCAAACTCGTCAGACTCGCGGCCACAGCCAACACCAGCCAGCTCACGATCCAGGCGTGCCGCCAGTTTTGCAGCCAGCCGTATTTGTAAACGCAGGTTTGCGCGCTGGCGCCCAAGAGCAACAACCAGCCCAGCCAAACGCCCGGCCAGAACGTGCGCCGCCACGCCCACACAAAAGCCGCCAAGGCATAAAAACCAAAAACCCACGCTAGCCGCTTGGGGTCGCCGACGACAGCAAATCCGTGCAAGGTCGCCAGCAACAGGCTGAACAGGCCGACCAAGCCCGCCGCCCAGGCGTAATCCTGCGCCCGCGCCGTGCGTGTTTCGTCTTCCGCCGCGCGCTCGCGCCACCATTCAGCTAGGCCGTAAAGGATGGCAAAGGCAGCCAGCAATGCGACACTGCTCGAATAGGAAAGCACCGACGCCAGCAAGCGCCGCCCGTCTTCCATCCCGAATGTCAATCGCCCCAGTGTCATCTGGCCCAGCAGCGCATAGGCCCAAACCGCTTGCGCCAAGGCCAGCCAACGCGCCGCGCGCAATTCATAACGCCACGCGGCCCAGCCAAACAGTGCCACGTTTAACAACGCAATCACGATCAGCGCATCAACAAAGGGAAACGCCAACAACGCGCTGCCCACTAACAGCGCCACCCCGCTCAGCCCCAGACTAGCGGCCACGGTGCGTTCGCCCGCCAACTCAGTCGCGCGCAAGCGCCGCCACAGCAACCAGCCCAGCGCCACAGCCGGGATGCCCAACAGCGCCACCAACGGCGCATTTTCGTGCAGCGCCCGCGTCCAATTTTCAGCGCGCACCTGCAACAAACCCAGCGGCAAGAGCACGGCGAACAGATTCACGCCCAAGACAGTGAACAGCCCATAAACCCGCGCCGCTTGAATTTCTTCTGACTGCCGCGCCGCACGCACCGCCGCGCCCACGCTGACGACATAGCCCAACACTGGCAGCGCGCCGAGCAGCAGCCAACTGCGCCAATTCAATCCGCCTCCCGCGCCAGAGGCCGCAAGATGTTTGGCCAGCAACAAAGCCAGTGATGCCCACAGCGTTCCGAGAGTCAGCCACTGTTGCTGTTCGGCGGCGATGACGCGCGCGGCCAGCCAAACGAGCGCGGCCAGCATTAGCCAGGATGCGGCTTCGGCCAGCAAGATGCCTGCGCTCGCGGCGCTCGTGCGGCCAAACGCGGCAACGGCCAGAAAATTGAGCGGCACGAGCATCATCGCGGTCAGCAGCACGTCCCGGCTGGTCGTCGGCAATTTCCAACGATGCGCGCTGTAAAAGCCCAGCCCAAACAAACCCGCGATCAGGGTCATAAAGACGCCGAATTTCAGCACGGGCCGCTCGGCAATCTGCGACCACAAACTCACGACCAGCGCCAGCGAAGAACCGATGATCAGCAACCCGCCGATCAATTCGCCCCAACGAATGCTGCTCTCTTCCATAAAGCTGGCGAGCATTTCGGTGAAGGTGCGGCGCGGCTCCGGCGCGGGTTTGGCGGTGACAGGTGAGATCGGCGCGGCTGCCGCTGTTATTACAGGTAAAGCTTCGACGGGCGCGGGCGGCACAGATTCCAACACTGGTTGCGCCGAATAAATGGCCGGTTCGGGCGCTTGTGCGGGGCTGCCTGCTGCTTGTTGGGCTTCGGTCTCAAGCGCTTGCCAGACTTGCTGGTAACTTGTCTCATCAATTCGCCCCGCCTGTCGCAAGCGCTGCAAGACGCGTTTGGTGGCCTGCAAATCCGCTGTCCGTTGATGTGCGGCTGTAGGGGTTGGCGCGCCGCAACCGATGCAAAAAAGATCAACCGGTTGCAAGGCAGTCCCGCAAGCTGTGCAGGCAAGCGCTGGTTCTGCCAGCTTCACCGCCACGGGCGCGCTTGAACCGAGGCCAAACAATTTGGCGAACCAGCCCAGCACGGTGATGAAACCGATGATGAGCAAGCCCAGCGCGCCCAATCCCAGCAAAACGAAAATTGATTCATCCATCGCAATTGTTCCTCGCGCCGCGCCGTTGCGCGCCCGCTTCGCACAAATGAACTAGAGCGGATTTCAGAAAAGTATGCGGGTCGGCGGTACCGCGCGCGTCAGCAAGCGGTGCGTCAAATTCGGCGCAGTAGTTCAGTAGTCAAGCCTCCGCTTGCTGACACGCGCGGTACCGCCCCGGTGCGCCAGCCCGCCAACCCAATTGCCAACCGCTCTATACTTCTGTGTCTGTAATTCAAACGTTGTTCAAAGCAGTCAGCTTCGACGGCCCGCAAAAACCCGCTGGCCTAGCCACGTGTGGCTTGCCGCGCGCTCACCAGCAAACTCAAACACAAGCCCAGCAAACTGCCCACGGCGACGCCCAGGCCCATTTTGAAGCCGTAGATGAGCGCGCCCAGTAAGCGCGTCAAATCTTCAGTGCCTGCGGCATAGCCCCAGTGTACGCCCAGCCCGCCGCCCACGCCGCCGCCCACGCAAAGGCTGCCGAACACAGACAAGCCTAGCAACAAAGCAGCCACGCCAGTCCGTTTCACCGGTTGTTTGTCTTGGGCTGTTGCTGCTGATTTGCCATTGTTGTGCATCGCGTCCTCCGTAATTTGTTTGCCAGGTTCCGACGACACGCAGCATAACCACACGCCATCGTGACGGCAGAGGCGATTAGGACACTTCGTCGAGCGCCACAAGCTCAGGAGGCGGGGCGCACGAGGAACTTTTCGACGTATTGGCGTAACTCGGTCAAGGAAGAATCGGCAATCACGCGAAAGATGCGGCAACGCACGCCGGGCGGAATCAGGGCCGCCGTCGCCGCGTCGGTAATGACAAAAGAACTGGCGCGCAAGCCCTTTTGCCAATCGGGTTCGCGCGCATCGCGATAGTTGATGGCGTCGGGATCGAGTTTGACGGCGGCCAGCACCGAACGCGCGTAAAGCAAAAACGCCGGCCAGTGCGAGGCCACCGTGATGAGTTCGTCGGCTTTGGGCGGCGTTTCGCCTTTGAGGGCTTCGGGCACGGAACGCGTGTGAATCAGCAGGCAGGAGAGTTTGGCGGGCAAGGCCGCCGTCGCCATTTCGGCTTGCCCATAGAGGGCCACGGGCACCGCACCGAACAAAATGCTGCGGTCTTCGCACTCTTGCGGGCTGGCGCTGGCGACGCGAAAGCCGGTGGCCTCCTTGATTTCAGCCACCAGAATGGCGCGGAAGTGCGGGTCGGGATCAATCACCAGAAAATGATCGGGCGGTTGCAGGCGCAGCCAATGCCGCACGCGGGCTTGAATTTGCGCCAGCGAGAAGCCTTTGCGGCGCGTCAATTCGAGGAATTCGATGATGATGTGATCAAGGTCGAGTTGCGCTTCGAGCGCGCGTTCGGCCTTGAACGACCGTACATAAATGCCGCTGCCCGCGCGCATCTCGACCCAACCCAAATCGGTCAATTCGCTGTAAGCCGCGCTGACCGTATTGGCGTGGATTTTGAAGCGGCGCGCCAGTTCGCGCGTGCTCGGCAGTTTTTGCCCGGGTTTCAAATCCTGGCTGAGAATGGCTAGTTTGATTTGCGCGACCAATTGTTCACGCAACGGCACTTCATTATCCTTGGCTAGCCAGAGTTGCATGGCGGTTTTGAAAGCTGGCACAACCTGGGTACGCACCGCTTCCAGCGTGCGGTCTTGGCAAAAGGCGGAAAGATGCCGAAGGGTTTCCTTTCAGATTAAGTTCGTCCGTTGCCAAGACCGCACGCTGGAAGCGGTGCGTACCCAGGCTTATTCCAAATACGGCTCGGCCCCATCAGCCGCGCGGGCCGAAAGATGGTTGCGCATGATATTTCGCGCACAGGCATTCCAACGCAAGATGGCGTCGTCATTGCCAGCGGGTTTGAGCGGTTCGGCCTTTTCGTACCAATCCATCGCCTCGCGCAGCCATTCATAACCATCGTGACCGGCGCCCGGCCCACCTTGTTGCAGCCGCACTTTAGCCTGGCGCTCGCAAATCAAACCGGCGTAATAGGCGCGCTGATATTCATCTTTGAGTTTGGGCAGCACCGCTTTGGCCTGCCGCGCGCCCGCCGCATAGCCTTTGGCAAGGCGATCTGTCAGCGCCAGCAACAAGGTGACCAAAGCGTCTTGGTTATCCGGTTCGACATCCAGCACGTCCAGGCAGATGCTTTCGGCTTCGCCGGGTTCGTTGAGCAAGCGGTAATGGTGCGCCTTTTCCAGCGCCTGTTCGATGGAATCGGGATGAATTGGCTTCAATTCAAACATGTCAGCCTCGCTAACAACTCTAAGTTAAGACTTCTTGCCTTTGCCGGTGAGCTTGCGCCAGAGCCAGAGCACTGGGTCGTAATGCTCGTCAACGATGCGTTCTTTGAGCGGGATGATCGCGTTGTCGGTGATGTGAATGTCTTCGGGGCAGACCTCCGTGCAGCATTTGGTGATGTTGCAGAGGCCGATGCCCAACTCTTCTTTGAGCAAATCCGTGCGTGAGACGCCGTCGAGCGGATGCATTTCAAGCCCGGCGATGCGCACAAAAAAGCGCGGCCCGCCGAACTCCTCTTTCTTTTCGTGATCGCGCAAGACGTGACAGACGTTTTGGCAGAGAAAGCACTCGATGCATTTGCGGAACTCCTGCACGCGGTCAACTTCTTCTTGCTGCATCTTCCATTCGACGCCGGGTTTGGGCGTGAAGGGCGGAATTTTCTGGTTGATTTTGTAGTTCCAAGACACGTCGGTGACTAGGTCTTTGATAAGCGGAAAGGTCTTGAGCGGGTTGATCGTGATCGGTTGATCGAGCGGCAGATCATCAAGCCGCGTCTTGCACATCAGTTTTGGACGGCCATTGACTTCGGCGGAGCAGGAGCCGCATTTGGCGGCCTTGCAATTCCAACGCACAGCCAGGTCGGGGGCATGATGGCCCTGGACGTAATGCACCGCGTCGAGCACGACCATGCCGGGCGCGACCGGGACTTGATAATCCACGTGCTGACCGCCGTCTTTATCGCCGCGATAAACGCGTAAGGTTGCGTCTGCCATTCTTGCTAGTCTCCTCACTGTACAGCAGGCTGCCAGCCTGCTGTGGTCTCCGCTGTGGACGGTTCAAGGGCCGCCCACTATAACTGTACAGCAGGCTGCCAGCCTGCTGTGGTCTCCGCCTGTTGTGACTCAAATTCCCAGCCAACCTTCAAATCGCACAACCCCGTCAAGCGTCCGCTTCAACGTCCCCCAGCAGGCTGGCAGCCTGCTGTACGGTTTCGCGTTTCCAATTCCAGGGCCAATCGTGCCAGGTTGTAACCAAACCCGCTTTCACCGGATTGTTCAACACATAGTTCACGACGCGGTCATATTCCCCCGCATCGCGGATCACGTGATCGTAGCTCTCACGCGCCCAAAAAGTGCCCGCGCGTTGCAACAACGCATTCGCCTGATTGGACGTGTAGCTCTTCAGTGAATGCATGATGACATCCAGCGGCGGCTCAGTGCTTTCGTATAGCACGTCCTCATCCGGCGCGGCCAGCGCGTGTAAACTCGTCTCCGTCAGGAACGGTGCGAATACCACGTGCACGTGATTGGACATAATGCAATAGGCGTCCAACCGGTAAACCTTGCCGTCCCGCCAATGCAAACTGTTCGCGACCAGCGCGGCGATCTTTTCCTCCGCCAGCCAGCGTGGCCCGGTCTGCGCCGCGTGCAACACGTCCTCGAACTTCCGAAACCATTTCCGTTGAAAAGCCAGCAATCGCTCTTCGTGCTGCTTCAACTCCGGCGTATCATCCGCCAGCAACAACTCGCCCAGCCGCGCGGTTTCTTCCTTTAACCACTGCTTTTCCGCCAGCCAGAGCCGCAAGATGTGTTTGGGCACCGAGCCATCCAGGCGAAACGTGACAAACAGCGTGGCCCCAGGCGGATGCCGATGCGGTAGATTGCCGCCCCAGAACTCCTTGTACTCAAAGGCTTCCACCCGCCCCCTTTGTACAGCAGGCTGCCAGCCTGCTGCCGGCTTGCGCTGCACTCAACTCGCGGGCCAGTACCGCTTGCAAACTCAACTGCTCTACCGCTTGCCCATCGGTTTATCGCTGAAGTCTCAGCAGGCTGGCAGCACTGCTGTACGCTACTTGTCCTCCGCTAAGACTTGTTTCAATTCTTCCGGCATTTCCGCCAAGGGCCGCTCTGACAGCTTCATCGCGTCGCCGTCACGCTGAATGATGTGATTGAGCTTGCCCCACTTCTCATCGTCCAGCTTGTCGTAATCAATGCGGGCGTGGGCGCCACGGCTTTCCTGCCGCGCACGCGCGCTCAAAGCGATGGCTTCCGAAACGATCAGCATGGATTTGAGTTCACGCGCCAGATGCCAGCCGGGATTGAACATGCGTGAGCCTTCGACGCGCACTTTTTCCAGGCGCTCTTTGAACTCATCCAATTTCGCCAGTCCCTGCGCCATGTCCTCTTCGTTGCGGAAAATACCGACCAGGCTTTGCATCGAGTCCTGCAATTCGCTGTGGATTTGATAGGGGCTTTCGCCGCTCGTGCGTTCAAACGGTTCCAGCAACTCGCGCGCGGCGGCTTCGATCTGGTCATTGTCAATTGCCGGGTTGGCCGCGCCTTTGGCGTATTCAGCCGCAGCCGCGCCCGCGCGCCGCCCAAACACCAGCAAGTCCGACAGCGAATTGCCGCCCAGCCGGTTGCCGCCGTGCAAACCCGCCGCCGCTTCGCCCGCCGCATACAAGCCGGGCACGGTCGAGGCCTGTGTTTCGGCTTCGACGTTGATGCCGCCCATCATGTAATGACAGGTCGGGCCGACTTCCATCGGCTCTTTGGTGATGTCAACGTCGGCGAGTTCTTTGAACTGGTGGTACATGCTCGGCAGTTTCTTTTTTACGTACTCTGCCGGTTTGTGCGAAATGTCGAGAAACGCGCCACCGTGCGGGGTGCCGCGCCCTTCTTTGACTTCGGTGTAAATCGAACGCGCGACCACATCGCGCGTCGAAAGCTCCATACGCTTCGGATCGTACTTTTCCATGAAGCGGTCGCCGTTCTTGTTGCGCAGGATACCGCCCTCGCCACGCACGGCCTCGGTCACAAGCAAGCCCTGAACGCCCGGCGGCCAAACCATCCCGGTCGGGTGAAATTGGACGAACTCCATGTCTTTGAGTTCCGCGCCGACTTCATAGGCCAGCGATTGACCATCGCCGGTGTATTCCCACGAATTCGACGTGATGCGATAGGCCTTGCCGATGCCGCCCGTGCATAGCACGATGGCTTTGGCCTTGAATACGACGAAACGGCCCGTCTCACGCCAATACGCAAACGCGCCCGCGATGCGTCCGCCATCCATCAACAGCTTCGTCACCGTGCATTCCATATACACATCCACGCCCAGCGCTACGCCACGATCCTGCAAAGTGCGGATCAATTCGAGGCCGGTGCGGTCGCCGACATGCACCAGCCGTTTGTAGGTGTGGCCGCCAAAGGCGCGTTGCAGGATGTTGCCGTCGGGTGTGCGGTCAAACAGTGCGCCCCACTGTTCCAGTTCGCGCACGCGGTCGGGCGCTTCCTGGGCGTGGAGTTGGGCCATGCGCCAGTTGTTCAGAAACTTGCCGCCACGCATCGTGTCGCGAAAATGCGGCTGCCAGCCATCCGCCGAATCCACGTTCGCCATCGCCGCCGCGATGCCGCCTTCGGCCATCACGGTGTGCGCCTTGCCAAGCAGCGATTTGCAGACGACAGCAACCGACGCGCCTTGCCCCAGCGCTTCCAGCGTTGCGCGCAACCCTGCGCCGCCCGCGCCGATGATCAACACATCGTGTTCATGCGTTTCGTACTTTTCGTTTGCCATAAAGGTGAGAAGAAGTGAAAACCTGCCACAGCAGAATTGCCGCCAGACTTATAGGATGCGCCAATCCGTGATGACGCCACGCGCCACCAGCATGATGTACAAGTCGGTCAACGCTACGGTGAAGACGCTGATCCAGCCATACAGCATGTGCCGTTCGTTCAGAAAGCTGGAGAGGCGCCAGGCTTTGTAGCGCGTCGCGCCCGCCACTTCGCAGGAGAAGCAGTCCAGCTTGCCCCCGATCAGATGGCGCAGCGAGTGACAGGAGAGTGTATAAGCCCCCAGATAAACAACATTGACCACCATGATCAAGGTGCCGACGCCAACGCCAAAACCATCGGCGAACCAGAAAGCCCGCAGCGCGTCGTAGGCCAGAATGGCGATGAAAATCAGGGCGAGGTAGAGGAAATAGCGATGCAGGTTTTGCAGGATGAAGGGAAACTTGCGTTCGCCCGAATAGCTGCCCGCGCCGCGCCCCGTGACTGCGCACGAGGGCGGCGTCAGAAAGAACGCGCGATAATAGGCTTTGCGGTAGTAATAGCAGGTCGAGCGAAAGCCCAGCGGCACCATCAAAATCAAAATCGCGGGCGAAAACGGCCACCAACGCGGTTTGAACAACGGCGAATATAACGGCGAAAGGTACGGCCCCCATTCATAATGCGCCCCTTCAAACGCCCTGAACGTTGCATAAACACCAAAGCCGCCCAGCACGAAGATGACCGGCAGCAGCTCCGTCCACCAGGCATCCCGCCGGAACGTTGCCCCAAAGCGGCGCGACTGCAAAGCAGTTCTCGATTCAGCCATACATTCCTCCGACGGCAAACTTGCAGACAGCCGTGCTTGCCATCCAGATCAACTAACACGTGGAATCACTGAAAAAACTACTGCTAACCAACTTGTCGAAAGGCTGCCAGCGGCAGAACTGACGCTGGCGAAATTTGAATGAAAGCGCAAAAACGCGGCGTAGCATACGCTGGAACCCCAGAGGCGTCAACGCGCGGTTCAATGGGCTGCGGCCAGCATCTGCACGAACGCGCGCGCCGCCGCGCTGAACACCCGGCCCCGCCGGTGAATGATACCGACGGCACGGGTAAAGGTGCCTTCGCTGAAATCGAGCTTGGTCAACAGCCCGCTTTTCACTTCGTTGACGACGGCGGTTTCGGGCAGGATCGAAAGGCCGATGCCGACCTCGACCGAGCGTTTAATCGTCTCGATGTTGTCGAATTCCATCACCGTATTCACGCCGACTTTGTGTGTTTTGAAAATGCGGTCAATCGTCTTGCGCGTCGGAATGTCGCGCTCAAAGGCGATAAACTCTTCGCCACTGAGTTGCGTCAGGCTGACTTTGCGTTTGCGCGCGAGCAGATGTTCAGGACTGCAAACCAAAACCAGTTTGTCTTGCCGCAAGGGGATGACGGCGATGTTGGGGCGGCGTAAGGGCAACGCCACGATGCCGAAATCAATCGTGTTGTGCAGGCAGGCTTCATAGACCTTGTCGGTGCGGCTGTATTCGATGTGCACTTTGACCTGCGGATGCGCCTTCATGAACTGTTTGATGTAAGGCGGCAACTCGTGCAGCCCGATGCTATAGACCGTCGCCACTTTGACCGTTCCCGCAATCACCGCCGACTGCTCGCGCATACGCTCTTCCAACGCGCGAAAGCGTTCCAGCAACTCTTTGCATTCAGCGTAAAACATTTGCCCGGCCTCGGTCAGCGCCACGCCTTTGCGCTGGCCACGCTCGATCAAGGGCCGGTCATAGCGCTTTTCGAGCACCTTGATTTGCTGGCTCACGGCGGATTGGGAGACACGGTTGAGTTGCGCGGCTTTCGAGAAACTGCCGGTTTCGATGAGATCGCAAAAGGTTTTCAGAGTTTCGATGTGCATCTAAGCGCAAAGACTGGATTAGAGATCAAGCAGGCGCCGGTAATCGTGCATGGAATTGAGCAGGCAATCGGCGATGAAGTATTCGAACGAATCTGAGCGATCCGCGCTGACCCGTTTCATATGTTCGCGCTCCAGCACCTGCAAATACTCAACCCGGCGCAATGGTGGGATCAGCGCCAAAGGGTAATCGTCCTGTAGCAACGACAAATTCAGCGCCAGACGCGCGGTGCGCCCGTTGCCGTCAATAAACGGATGTATCGTCACCAACTGCAGATGCAGCCAAGCGGCAAAGACCACGGGATGCCGCCGGGCGCGTTGTTTGGGCGCGCGCTCAAACAATCGGTGCATCAGTTTCGGCACCTGCCGGGGCGTAGGCAGTTTGAATTCACTGCCCGAAATCCAGACTTGCTGCTGGCGATAGACACCGGCCTGCGATTCATCCAGTTGGCGGTAAAACAAGCGGTGCAGTTCCCGCACATCCGCTTCGCCAATCTCCACGCCATGCGCCAAGTCCCGCATCCGATCATAGGCCGCCGCGTGGCCCACGGCTTCGAGGTGCTCGCGCAACGGTTTGCCGCTGACCGTCAAGCCGTCTTCGATCACCACTTTGGTTTCGATCTCCGTCAGGCTGTTGCCTTCGAGCGCGTTGCTGGTATAGGTCAGACCGACCCGAAAATAGTCACGCAGTTGTGCGACTTCGCCAGGCTGTAAGGGCCGCGCCCGCTGCAACCGCGCTTGCAACAGATCAATTTCTTTGAGCAGTTTTGCCAGTGTCATGGGTCACCTCGCTATACGGCCAGATTAGCACAGCTTATACACAAGTTTAATCGAATGCATTTTACTCATTAGCTTGCGGCTGCTATCTTTCGCAACGTCACGATCTGTCGGTTATGAACAACTAAATTCAAGCACTTTTTCCGCGTTACGGAGGCAAGATGGCTGCATCGTTAGAGAGCTTGCCAGCAAAGTCTACGCCCGGCTTGTTGCTGCGTCTGTGGCAATCCTCGTTGGGCAAAAAGTACGTGATGGCGCTCACCGGTTTGGGGCTGTACCTTTTTGTCATTATTCATTTGCTCGGCAACCTGCAAGTCTTTGCGGGGCCAACCAAAATCAATGAATACGCTCATACGTTAAAAGCCGCGCCGCCCGCCCGTGCTTTGGGGCGCGCGCAGCGGCCTGTTGACGCTGGTGTGGTTGCACATCATAGCCGCCATCCAATTGGCGCTGGCGAACCGCAAGGCGCGTCCGCAGACTTATGCCGTCGGCAAACCGGTCGCTTCCACCTTTGCGCAACGCACGATGGTGGTCAGTGGTTTGCTGTTGCTGGCATTCATCCTGTTCCACCTCTCGCACTTCACGCTAGGCTGGATCAATCCGCAGTATCTGGAGTTTCACGATCCTATTACGGGCTATCATGACGTGCGGCGCATGATGATCGAAGGCTTCTCCAACCCGCTCGTTGCGGTCTTTTACATCGTCTCGATGGGCTTGCTCTTGCTGCATCTGAGCCACGGTGTGAGCAGCACCTTTCAATCGCTGGGCCTGCGCAGCAAAAAGACCTTCGGCTTTTTTGACAAGCTTGCAAAGGTTTCGGGCTTGTTGTTGTTCCTGGGCAACAGTGCAGTTGTAGTGGCGATTCTGCTGAGATTGATAACATGACCGCATCCAAACAAGGAGCAGTAACTTATGAAACTCAAGATTCTCATACATCCTGCTGATGAAGGCGGTTTTTGGGCGGAAGTGCCTGCTTTGCCAGGCTGTGTTTCCGAAGGAGACACCTTGGCGGAAACGCTGGCGAATATCCGCGAAGCTGCACAAGGCTGGCTGGCTGTGGCGGCTGATCGCATCTTGGCCGCGCCCCTACCGCAAACCCAAGTGATGGAGATCGAACTATGAAGGTCGTATCCGGCAAGCGCTTGTGCCAGATTTTGGAACGAGCGGGCTGGATTCTACAGCGTGTGCAAGGCAGTCATCACATCTACACTCACCCGACCAATCCGGCAATCCTCACCGTGCCCGTGCATGGGAATCGCGATTTGAAAAGAGGAATTTTGCATAGCTTGATGAAAGAAGCGGGACTTACCGAAGCTGATCTATAACGAATCTACAATGAGCATTAATCTCAATTCTAAAATCCCGTCCGGCTCGGTACCCACAAAATGGGCCAAGTACAAACAGGACATGAAGCTGGTCAACCCGGCCAACAAACGCAAGCACGACATCATCGTCGTCGGCACGGGGCTGGCGGGCGCCTCGGCGGCGGCGACGCTGGGCGAACTGGGCTACAACGTCAAAGCGTTTTGCTTTCAGGACAGCCCGCGCCGCGCGCACAGCATCGCCGCACAGGGCGGCATCAACGCAGCCAAGAATTACCGCAATGACGGCGACAGCGTGTACCGCCTCTTTTACGACACGATCAAAGGCGGCGACTTCCGCGCGCGCGAAGCCAACGTCCACCGTCTGGCCGAAGTCAGCGTCAACATCATTGACCAATGCGTCGCCCAAGGCGTGCCCTTCGCCCGCGAATACGGCGGCTTGTTGGATAACCGCAGCTTCGGCGGCGCGCAGGTTTCGCGCACCTTTTATGCGCGCGGCCAAACAGGGCAGCAATTGCTGATCGGCGCGTATCAGGCGCTGAGCCGCCAGATTCATCTGGGCACCGTGCGAATGTTTCCGCGCACCGAGATGCTCGACATCGTCATCATTGAAGGCCAAGCCAAGGGCATTATCACGCGCGATCTGGTCACGGGCGAAATCACGGCGCATTCTGCTGACTCGGTCGTGCTGGCGACAGGTGGTTACGGCAATGTGTTTTACCTTTCGACCAATGCCAAAGGCTGCAATGTGACGGCGACCTTTCGCGCGCACAAAAAAGGCGCGCTGTTCGCCAATCCCTGCTACACGCAAATCCACCCGACCTGCATCCCGGTCAGCGGCGATCATCAATCCAAACTGACGCTGATGTCGGAATCGTTGCGCAATGACGGGCGTGTCTGGGTGCCTAAAACATCGGGCGACAAACGCAAGCCCCAAGACATCCCCGAAGGCGAGCGCGACTACTACCTCGAACGCAAGTATCCGAGTTACGGCAATCTGGCCCCGCGCGACATCGCTTCGCGCGCGGCCAAAGAAGCCTGCGACAAGGGTCTGGGCGTCGGCCCCGGCGTACGCGGTGTGTATCTGGACTTCTCAGATTCGATCAAACGGCTGGGCCGCGCGAAGATCGAAGAGCGTTACGCCAACCTGTTTGAGATGTACGAACGCATCACCGGCGAAAACGCCTACGAACAGCCGATGCGCATCTATCCGGCGGTGCATTACACGATGGGCGGGCTGTGGGTAGATTACGAATTGATGAGTAACATCCCCGGCTTGTTTGTTATCGGCGAAGCGAACTTTTCCGATCACGGCGCGAATCGCTTAGGCGCTTCGGCATTGATGCAAGGGCTGGCGGACGGCTACTTCGTGCTGCCGCAAACCATCGGCGGCTACATGGCCGGACAGAAAGGCAAGCACTCGACCGAGCACGCCGAATTCAAAAAAGCGTTGGAAGACGTGCGCAACCGCACGGCGCAGTTGCTGGGCATCAAAGGCAAGCGCACGGTCAGCGATTTTCACCGCGAACTGGGCAAGCTGATGTGGGATAACGTCGGCATGGCGCGCACCAAAGCCAGCCTCGAACTCGCGCTCGCGCGCATCCCTGAAATCCGGCAGGAGTTCTGGGAGAACGTCAACGTGCTGGGCGACGGCAACGAATTGAATCCGGCGCTCGAACACGCGGGCCGCGTCGCTGATTTTTTAGAGTTCGCGCAACTGTTGGCCTACGACGCGCTGCAACGCGAGGAATCCTGCGGCGGCCACTTCCGCGAGGAATATCAGACCGAAGACGGCGAGGCGCTGCGCAATGATGACGAATACGCTTATGTGGCGGCGTGGGAATACAAAGGCGTTGACGCTTATCCCACGCTGCACCAGGAACCCCTGCATTACGAAGAGATCAGAATGACGCAGCGGAGTTACAAGTAAATCCCTGGCCCCTGGGTACGCATCGCTTCCAGCGTGCAGACTTGGCGTCAGACGGAACCGTGCCGGAGGGATGCCCTTTCAGCATCAATCCATCTGATTTGACGCAGCATGCTGGGAAGCGTGCGTACCCAGGGTTTCCAGGTAAGTTAGCAACCGGCCCACGGCCGTCGGTTTATCCGGCAACTGGACACTGCCGGGAGTAACTGGACTACTAGCTTGGGCCGCCGGTGCGCGGGCCGGTTGCTATTGAACTTTCCACACGAAGTAACACAAGGGTAACACGAGGGTAACACGAAGTTACTTTCCACTCTTCGTGCTACCTTCGTGTTACTTCGTGGGCAACTCATCAATAACACAAAATGAAACTGAAACTTCGCGTCTGGCGGCAAAAGAACGCCAACACCACAGGCCAATTCGTAGAGTACGACGCCCCGCACATCAGCCCCGACATGTCCTTTTTGGAGATGCTCGATGTCGTCAACGAAGACCTCATCAAACGCGGCGAAGAGCAGATCGCCTTTGACCACGATTGCCGCGAGGGCATCTGCGGCGCGTGCAGCCTGGTCATCAACGGCACGCCGCACGGCCCGTTGCAAGAAACCACCACCTGCCAATTGCACATGCGCACGTTCAAAGACGGCGACACCATCACCATCGAACCCTGGCGCGCCGCGCCCTTCCCCGTCATCAAAGACTTGGTCGTAGATCGCGCGGCCTTTGATCGCCTGATCCAATCCGGCGGCTACGTCTCGGTCTCGACCGGCGGCACACCAGACGGCAACGCGCTGCCCATTCCCAAAGAAGATTCCGACAAGGCGATGGACGCCGCACAATGCATCGGCTGCGGCGCGTGTGTGGCGGCCTGCAAGAACGCTTCGGCGATGTTGTTTGTGGCAGCGAAGGTTTCGCATCTGGCCTTGCTACCGCAGGGGCAAGTCGAACGCGAACGCCGCGTACTGAACATGGTTACGCAAATGGATGCGGAAGGCTTCGGCAATTGCACCAACATCGGTTCGTGCGAAGCGGCCTGCCCGAAAGGCATCACGCTGGACAACATTGCGCGGATGAATCGGGAGTATTGGCGGGCGCTGTTCAAGAGCAAGCTGGCCTAACGTCACGGGCCAAGGCAAAGCCGGAAAAGCCGGAAGAACGCGCGAGCTTCTTCCGGCTTTTCCGTTTTCATCGCTTTCTTCCTCTGGCAGAGTTCAATGCCTGAACTCTGCCAGAGGAAGTTGTGGAACCGTGCGGCTTATTTACTGCTTATTGATAGTAAAGCCTCCCCTTGATGTGACAATCACCGCCATTGGCGTCATTTTCGCGGCAGCCAAAGGAAAGGCGGGTCAGCCCATTGATGCCGCTGACCGCAGCCTGACCGCTGTGTATGCTGGTGTCGCCGAGCGTACAGCTTCCCTCCGACACATTATCCGAAGCGCGCAGCACCTTGACGAAGTTGGCGGAGACACCGCCCAGGTCAGTCGCAGAGACCGTGCCGAACTCCAGGTTGCAGGCGGCCTTGGCCCCGATGATCGTCTTACCCACCGGGCTGAAAGCCGTTCTCTGGCAGCCGGCGTTGCTGTTGTTTGCCTGACACTCGAAATCAACAGAGCCTACCGGACGGCAGGTGGAATCGCTTGTTTGGGTGAGCACGCCGTCGTGACAGGTATAGCGGTAGCCGGTGCAGAGCGGTTCGCCGTTGGCATTACTGAAGAGGTTGATGAATTCCCCGTCCCGGATGAAGTCCTTCTGATAGCCGTTGCTGATATAGCAACCAGCCTTGCGCTCAATCTCCGCCGTAACAGTCTCGTTGTAGTTGATGTAGTTGGGCGTATTGATCTCGGGATGGCCGACCCGAATCATGCCCTGCCTGACGCCGATCACCATGCCGGTGATCGGGTGGCGCAAGATCACGTCGCTGACCGGCAGCTTGTAAATCTGGTTCTGCATCACGACGTTGAACTGCGCATTGTCGAAGAAGTTGTCGGGGCAGGTGTACGTCTTAGTGCTTTTGCCGTTGCGCGAGGCCACGAAGATCGCGGGGTTATCACCATCATACTTGTCATAGTAGAAGACGTTGTTGACGATGGTGTTGTGGCTGGGCGTCCCACGGCGGGCCACACCCATTTCGCCACAGTTGCGATAGAGGTAGATACCGCCGTTTTCGAGGGAGGAGAAGAAGTTGTTGACGATGGTGTTATAGCTGGAGCCGTCAATGGCCATCACTTCACGCTTCGGACGATCCTCCTGAGTATTGGCCTCGATGCGGTTGTTGCGGAAGGTGTTGTGATAAGACAAGTCGTCCAGATAAATATTCGGGCCGTCGGAGCTGCCATTGATCTTGGAGTTGAGCAGTTGGAAATAGCTGACGCCTGTGAAGAGATAGAGGGGAACGCATTGCGGTGAATGGTTATCGCACCTCACCCCGGTGATGGTCACATTGTCGAAGACAATGTTGCGCGGCGCGTTGTTGCGGGCGAGCGTCACAAAATCGTCCCTAGTTGTCTCTACGCCCTCAATGCCTAAGAGGCCCACGGAGCCGCTGATCTTGCAGTTGCGGAGCCTGATGTTCTCCGGGTGTTCCCAGTGCAAGCCGGTTGCATCCAACCGCTTAGAGATGATTTCCACCATATTCCGCGCATCGGCTGGTTTATAGTTGGGCTGGCCGCTGCCACCATCAATGGTTGCGCCGTTGCCCTCCACCGTCACGCCGGACGCCCGCGCGCCCTCGAAGATAAGGCGTTTGGTGATGACATCGCTGCTGCGCAGCGTCAGGGAACAGTCAATGAATACAAAAGCAGGCTCGAAAGAGCCATCGTGCCGTAACGCGCCGGCCCGGGCGCGCACCTCAGCGATCTTTTCCTCGCTGCACGGCGGCTTGGGGGCTATCTGTACCTCTGGCAGTGTCGCCGGATCTACGCCAATACTCCCAAGCGTAGACGCTGAAGTTGTTTGGCTGGTGCTGCGCACATTGGCCGGCCCTGGCGGCGGAACGTCGAGCGAACGAACCACTACAATGCTGTTTTGATCGAACGCGATGACATCGTGCTTTCCATCACCGTCAACGTCGCCGACCAAACGCGGGTAAAAATCAGTCAAGACATCGGGGGCCGCATTCCACGGGAACCCGCTCTCGGCAACCAGATCACGCAGCACGCCCCGCACAGGCGTGAACCCAGTCGGGCCGCCCAGCGCGCGGTAAACCGCATCGTCGCCAAAGCCCACAATGTCTTGATAACCGTCGCCGTTAAGGTCGGTCACGAAGCGCGGATGCGCGCCGACTTGCCAACCCTGGTTGCAGCCAAAGCCGGCCAGCACGAACTGCGCCGCCGCAAAACCGCCGTCGCCCGCCGAAGGCGCAATCCACACGCCGTCATTGCCGAAGGCCACAATGTCCTGCCTGCCGTCGCCGTTGATGTCCGCCAGCAAACGAGGATGGCGCTCCACACGCCAGCCACCCGCGACATAGCCAAAGTCCGCCAGCACGAGTTGCGCCGGGCCGAAGCCGTTGCCTGTCGAGAGCGCCGTCCACACGCCGTCGTTGCCAAAGCCGATGATGTCCTGACGGCCATCGCCGTTCAGGTCGGCGGTCGTGCGAACGTGCAGCGCCGGCGTCCAGCCTTGGTTGAAGCCGAACGCGGACAGCGCGAGAACCGGCGCGTTGAAATAACCGCCGGGCGTAGCCAGTGACAGCCACACGCCGTCATCGCCGAAACCGACGATGTCTTTGCATCCATCGCCATTCACGTCGGCCAGCAACCGGACGTGGCGGTCAACACGCCAACCCTGGTTGTAGCCGAAGCCCGCGCTGACGAAGGTCGCCGGCCCAAAACCTGAGGCGGTCGAGAGTGCGCGGTAAACGCCCGCGTCGCCGAAACCGACAATGTCTTCCAGCTTGTCGCCGTTGATGTCGCCCAGCGCACGCACATGCTTCGCCGTGCGCCAGCCGCTCAGGTAGCCGAAATCCGCCAGCACAAAGGCCGGGCTGAAGCTCTGCCCGGTGGACGTGGCGAGCCACACGCCGTCTCTGCCAAAGCCCACCATGTCCTGGCGTTTATCGCCATTGACGTCGGCCAGCATGCGCGGGTGCTCAGAGTCCCACCCTTGCCCGGTGGTGAGTTCCCGCGCCCACGTTTGGGGCGCGGAAAAGGACTGCTCCGGCGCCGTTGCGCCAACCAATTGGCCCTGCACGGGAGGAATCGTGGGCAGGGCGCGTTGTGCCGTGACGGTCGTTTGCGGCAGGCAGAGCCACGTTGCGCCCAACAGCAGCGTGGCCGGCAGCAGCCAATTGATAGGGTTGATCCTTCGGCTTGTTTTCCAGATTTTCATCTTCGTACCCTCGTTCGTCATTTGTCATGCGCTTTGTGGAAGCGCGTTGCTACTCCGCCAAGCAGTATGGTGAAAGACACGGCGGCTGGCTGTTACAATGATCACAACAACAGCCCGTCGAGGCCGTTCCCTATTCCGCTACAAATGAATTCCTGGTACGCACGCTGCACCGCGCACAGGCCTAGTGTGTGACGGATCGCTGACTAAGGGCGCTCTTTCAGCAGCGGCGCAGCTTGAACATGGTTACGCAAATGGAGGCGAAAGGCTTCGGCAATTGCACCAACATCGGTTCGTGCGCAGCGGCCTGCCCGAAAGGCATCACACTGGACAACATCGCGCGGATGAATCGGGAGTATTGGCGGGCGTTGTTTAAGAGCAAGCTGGCCTGAGTCGCGCCCAATCTTGCCAAGTAGAAATTCAACGAAAAGCCCTGAAAGGGCGAAATTCAATAGCCGGGGCAAGCGGAGCGTCGCCCCCAGTGACACCGCGAAAAAGCGTCACGCCCTGAAAGGGCGAGATTCAATAGCCGGGGGCAAGCGGAGCGCCACCCCCGGTGACACCGCGAAAAAGCGTCACGCCCTGAAAGGGCGAAATTCAATAGCCGGGGGCAAGCGGAGCGTCGCCCCCGGTATCAGCCGGAAAGATTCAAGCCCTGAAGGGGCGTAATTGCACGTTGGATTGCGCCCTTTCAGGGCTTGATGTTTTTGGGTGACTTCTCCCGTGGGCGTTGCCCACGGCTATTGGATTACGCCCTTTCAGGGCTTTCAGAACCGTCTGCGCTTCACATGCTACTGGCCTCCACCAATTTAATCTCGTCGGCCGTCAAGCCATACAGCTCGTAAACCAGCCGGTCAATCTGCCCATCGGTCGCCGTAGCTGGCGTTGCAACTACGTCTGTTCGTGCGCCGTCTTGGCGGCGGCGAGTTGGCGGTGGAGTTGGAGCAGCTATTCGACCAGCAGTGACTATTCATCAGTCAGGCGAAAGGAATTACGAGGGAAGAAGATTTACTCTCACCGCCGGGGCGTTGTTTGCAGCGACATTGACCACGCGTTTATCAAACGTGAGAAATTCAGCCGGGCCGCTCTGGGCCAAGTCTTCCGCCAAGGCAAGGTAGAAGGCGTCAGCGGAATGC
Source organism: Acidobacteriota bacterium (assembly GCA_016196035.1). Lineage (NCBI taxonomy): Bacteria > Pseudomonadati > Acidobacteriota > Acidobacteriota bacterium. Next base: position 66,827 of record JACPYM010000104.1, read on the forward strand.
AAACAACTATAGCCGCTGCGAATCTCTTCATTGCGCAGGATGAAACGAATGTCGCCTTGTGGTGAAGGCATGATGGCAGACATATAGTCGTTGAAATCTTCGACCGCTTTCCGGTGTTTGGCGGCGTCTATCTCGCCGCTTTGCAGCTTGCGGCAGCGGATGAACAGCACTTCGGTCAGAATCGCGCCGGGCGCATAGAAAGCCCAGTTTCTGGCGGTGTAATCAGCCAGAGCGGCTTTGGCCGTGGGTTCACCCGGCTCTTTGGCGCAAATGGCGACGAGAATGTTGGCGTCAATGACGACGGCGCCCGCGCTAGTCGCCGGTGTCGGTTGGCTCATATCCCCACATCGCTCCCGCTCTGGCTTCTCGAATCAGCTTGAGGGTTTCTTCCGTCGAACCTGTCACCGGAACATCTTTCATCCGTTCCGCGCTGCGTTGCAGCACGGCGAACATTGCTTCATTGCGCGGTTGCGGTGGTTGTGGGGCAACCGCTAACTCCTGCGGCTGCGCATTCAACCCCAAGGCTTGGCGTAAGTAATCGTTGACCGACAAGCCGCGCGATGTGGCTTGGCCAATGATGGCATTCACAATCTCAGGTGCAATTCGTTCATTGAGTGTTGCGTTCATACCTTTGCAAAATACCTCGAACCTTTTCTCCAGGCAACTTGGGAGTTTGCTGGCGAAAGAGTCTGCTGCAAAAACGCCCGTGACTGCGGAATCATCAGCGTCGCCCGTTCGTCAGTCCAGCTAAACCGGATTCGACGAGCCAAGTGACAAGCTGCGCGGGCGTCACGACTGCGTTTGGCACGACGAGTTGCGCGTCCAAGCCGTTGAGTTGTTCCCAGGTCTACGGCTAGCCGCTGGCGCGCAGTCGAAAATGACAGATTCGTATAGCGATGACAACATTTGCACGGAAAACGCTTTCCCAACTACTGGCGCAACATTGAGGGAAAAACCTGGAAGAGCGGAGAGGATGGCAACATTTCACCTGTACTGTTGCCATCGTCGCCAGTGTTTTGACATGTGATTGAAAGGGAGACTGCTGGGTAACGGTTTGCCGCTCAGCCGCAAGCGGCGCGCGAGTTACTTTGCAATGAGGGGAAACCGATACGCACCACTCGTTGGTCTGTAGCGGCCTGTTGGGCGGCTGTTACTCGTATGCTGAGGTCTCCTAGCCTGCTAACGCACCCATTCCGGCCCGCCGCTACAGTCCGGACACGGCGCTGTATGTTCAGATGGTCCTCCCTCGTTGGTCCCGCCCCAATTGTGCCAATATTTTACTGAGCCCGAACCACTGCATAAAAAGCAGAATCCGCATCTAGTACAAGTGCTATTACTTCTGTCGTGCTCAGTCACGCCGCACACGCGACAGGTGCACACATCGAAGTCATGGTTCGAGTATCTCTTAAGTTTGCAGTGCCTGCATTGGCAGAAACTCCAGTCGTGCGGTTCGCGTCGGCTGTCACACCTCCGACAGCGGCAGCTATCCCATTCGTGTTCTGCATCCCGGCGTGCGGGACATCGGCTGCAACCACACGCCGTCCATTTGTGACCGAGAAGACATCTGATGTTGCGCATATGCTTTTGTCCACCCTACATGAGTTTTACTGCGTTTTGAATGTCTAATAGTAGCCACTGGTGTCCAATACTAGACACCAGTGGCTACTACTATTAGACACCAATGTTTGATGCACTCTCTTTCACCAGTATTCAGCGCAGTCGGCAGTTCATCAGCCTGGCGTTTTTCCACGGCAGTCAGGTCGAGCGCCACAAATCCCGCCGCGCCAGCCAAACCATCAACAATCGGTTGCAGATAGTCGTGGCCTTTACGCAAGCCGATTTCAAGCTCCTGAATGACGGCGGGCGGCAGATGAAGCACGCCGGTCTCGGCAACCGCAAAGAGCAAGTCGCAGCGCCCGAGGCGCGCAAAGGTCGAGAGAATGTTGGTATCGGCGACGATCATGCGGATTGACCGAAGAAGGCGGCGAGGTCTTGATCCATCGTTTCGGCGGAATCGTCTTCGATCACAATGGGGATGCGGCGTTCGCGCAATACTTCCTCGAATTGCCAACGATCAAGCCCGGCCATTTCCGCCGCGCGCCCCAACGAAACTTCATCTTTTTGAAAGAGGTCGAGCGCCAGTTCCAACCGTAAGGGGCGGTTGTTGAGCAGCAGGTTGCGCACCGCATCGGAAATTACTGCTTCGCGGTTGCGGTAAAGTCCGAGTTGCACCAGCGCCGCGATCTCGCGGTCAGCAAAGGTTACATCCATCATTTTCTTTCTCCTTCTTTTTTCCCTTTATGGAGTCAGCATGCCAATCAGCAAGCACAGACTGAAAATAACACGTGCCCGCCGAACTTCCAATCTTGCTTCGCATTGCGAAATGCTGTTTGATTGCCCCGACAACTTCTCACGCCGTCGTTACCAAAAAAGGAGAGTTCATCTATGACAAACATTCGCAAGCTCACTGTGCGCGCCCTGGCGGCGCTTGGCATCGCTATCGCGCTCATCGCGGGCCTACAACCATTGATGCTGGCGCAGCGGCAATACGACGCCAGTCTTTATGGCGGCTTGCACTGGCGGCTGATCGGCCCGTTTCGCGGGGGCCGTGTGAACGCGGTGAGCGGCGTGCCGGGCCAGCCCAATACGTTTTATTTCGGCTCGGTCGGCGGCGGGGTGTGGAAGTCGAACAACTCGGGCCGGACGTGGACGCCGATCTTTGACGGGCAGCCGATTGCCTCGATTGGCGCGCTTGGCGTGGCGCCGTCCAGCCCCAACGTCGTTTACGTCGGCACGGGCGAAGCCGACATGCGTTCGCAGATTTCCTACGGCAATGGGATGTACAAGTCCACCGACGCCGGGAAGACTTGGACACACATCGGTCTGGACAACACGCGGCAGATTGGGCGGGTGCTGGTGGATCCCAAAAATCCCAACGTCGTCTTTGTCGCCGCGCTCGGCCACGTCTATGGCCCCAATCCTGAGCGCGGCGTCTATCGTTCGCGCGATGGCGGGGCGACTTGGCAGCGGGTGTTGTTCAAAAACGAGAACGTCGGCGCGATTGATCTCGCCTTCGATCCGCAGGACTCGCAGGTGGTTTACGCGAGCTTGTGGAATACGCGCCGTCCGCCGTGGAGCATTTATCCGCCGTCGTATGGGCCGGGCAGCGGCCTTTTCAAATCCACCGATGGCGGCACGACGTGGCAGCCGCTGGTGACGGGGCTGCCGAGCGAAAAGGTCGGGCGCATCGGCATCGCGGTTGCGCCTACGAATCGCAATCGCGTTTACGCCATCGTGGATGCGAAGGAGGGCGGGCTTTACGTTTCGGATGATGCGGGCGCGACGTGGACGAAGGCGTCGGGCGACAATCGCGTGTGGGGGCGCGGCTGGTATTTCTGCAAGGTCGTCGTTGATCCCAAAAATGCCGATGTCGTGTATGTGTCGAACACGTCGCTCTATCGCTCGACCAATGCGGGCAAGACGTGGACGGCGATCAAGGGCGCGCCGGGCGGCGACGATTATCATCAGCTTTGGATTTATCCCGACGACCCGCAGCGCATGATTCTGGCGAGCGATCAGGGCGCGGTCGTCAGCGAAGACGGCGCGGCGACGTGGTCGTCTTGGTACAACCAGCCCACGGCGCAGCTTTATCACGTGGCGGCAGATTACCGCTTTCCCTATTGGGTGTCGGGCGCGCAGCAGGACAGCGGCGCGGTCACGGTCGTCACGCGCAGCGGCCACGCGGAAATCTCTACGCGCGATTGGAAGCCGGTGGGCGCGGGCGGCGAATCGGATTACACCGCGCCCGATCCGCTGCATCCCGAAATCCTGTTTGGCGGCAGGGTCACGCGCTGGAACGTGATCACAGGCGAAATCAAAGATGTCTCGCCGGAGCGCGCGCTGACCGTGCCCGCACGGCATACGTGGACGGTGCCGCTGGTGTTTTCGCTGGCCGATCCGCACGCGCTTTACTTCAGCAATCAATTCCTGTTCAAGACGATGAATGGCGGCGAGACGTGGGCGACGATCAGCCCCGACCTGTCGCGCGAAGACCCCGGCGTGCCCGCGAATCTGGATGAAGCCACGGCTGCCGATGCGCCCGAAGGCAAGCGGCGCGGCGTCATTTACACCATCGCGCCTTCGCCGTTGCGCGCGGCGACCCTTTGGGTCGGCACTGATGACGGCCTCATTCACTTGACCAAAGATGACGGGAAGACCTGGCAGAACGTGACGCCGCCGGAGCTGACGGCGTGGAGCAAGGTGGTGATGCTGGAGGCGTCGCACTTCGATGTGAACGAGGCTTACGCCGCGATTGATCGCCATCGGTTGACGGACAACGAGCCTTACATTTATCGCACCCGCGATGGCGGCAAGAGTTGGCAGAAGATTACGCAGGGCTTGCCTGCGGGCGTTTATCTCCAAACGATCAAGGAAGACACGCAGCGGCGGGGGTTGCTGTTTGCCGGCACTGAGTTGGGCGTGTTCGTTTCGTTCAATGACGGCGAGCAGTGGCAATCGCTCCAACTCAATTTGCCGCCGTGTTCGATGCGCGACTTGGCGGTTCACGAAGATGATTTGATCGTGGCGACGCACGGGCGCGGCTTCTGGGTGCTCGACGACATCACGGCGTTGCGGCAAATAAATGACGAAGTCACGCGCGCCGATGCCTATCTGTTCCGTCCGGCGGATGCGCTCAACTTGCCGCCGCACAGCGAGTACGGCACGCCGCAGCCGCGCGATGAACCGTTGGCTGAAAATCCTCCGACGGGCGCAATGCTAGATTACTACTTGAAGTCTGCCGCGACGGGGCCGGTGACGTTGGAGGTACTCGATGCGGCGGGCGAAGTCGTGCGGCGCTATTCGAGCGAAGACCGCGCGCCAGCGGTGAATCCCGACACGCTCAATGTGCCTGCATTCTGGCTGCGCCCGGTTGCGTCGTTGTCAACGGCGGCGGGCATGCATCGCTGGGTGTGGGACTTGCAGCCTACGCCAACGAATACTGGCGGCAGACGTGGTGGTGGTGGCGGTGTATTTGGCCGTGCTCCGGTGACCGTGCCGCTGGGAACGTATACGGTGAAGCTGACGGTGAATGGCAAGAGTTACAGCCAGCCGTTGCGCGTGAAGCCTGATCCGCGCGCGAAGTAAAAGAGCCAACCCTGGGTACGCAGCGCGGTTTTGCACAAGTCGCCCCGTCTGCACAAGTCGGGAGTAGTCTGCACAAATCGGTTTGAGCCTAGTTAAGACAGCAATGTGCCCTCCCAAGAATGGTTAGAGTCTGGGTAAATGTCATGGCCCGTATTTCGTGATCTTGAGTAGTATCTCAGTTTGAATTTCTGAGCGCAGTCCGTCGGGCACGTCGCGCGATTAAGCCGGAACGTAGGTCAACCGAATCAAGTCATCGGCGATTAAATCGCTGGCCACCAGGTGGAGCGGCGGCCGGGGGCCGGCGAAGAATGGCTTGCCACCACCAAGCACCACGGGGCGGAGGTAGAGCCGATACTCATCGATAAGACCGGCCTCGGTCAGGCTTTGCGCCAGGACTGGTCCGCCAACTTCAATCTCGCCAGCCAGCTCAGCCTTCAGCCTGCGTATCACCTTCTCGAAATCATCCGCGACAAGCGTGGCGTTGGGGCCAACTGACTTGAGGGAACGCGACACGACCCACTTCGGCTGGCTCCGCCACGCCACCGCGAAGTCGCGATCCTCCGCGTCCCAATCAGGAAGATCTTCGTCCCAATAACGCATGATCTCGTACATGCGGCTACCGTAGATGACGCCCGTCAGGCCACGCACGTGCTCGATGAAGTGACGGAAGGACGCGGGCGCAGGCGGCCCAAGCTTCAGGTGGTCGACGTAGCCATCAAGGGACTGGCTCAATCCATAGACAAGTTTTGCCATGCTACAGATCTCCCTTCCACTTTCTTCAATCCGGCCCCTTATTGGCGAGTACTTCCGCTTCAGCTTCCGGCCTTTGCTATCTTATGGGTTGCCGGTTTCCGTTTTCGACCTTGTTATTGTTCCTGCTGTTCATCGTCAGGCATGGCTGAGTTTAGCAGAATGATTGCGAGATGAGAAATTGAGATTGGCGAGTAATCTGCACAAGTGGGATTCAGGCTGCACAAGTCGCTTGCTGTTTTATAGGCGACTTGTGCAAAGCCACGCAGCACTTCCAGCGTGCAGACCTAGCGTGAGACCGATGAAGGCCGGAGGAAAACCCTCCGGCATCTGCGCGTCTGATGCCAAGCCTGCACGCTGGAAGCGGTGCGTACCCAGGGTTCATTTAATCGCAATCCGCACCGCATTCGCCGCCTTGCCATCCACACGCAAAAGCACTTCGACTTCCCCACGGCCAACCAATGCACGCGGGAGGCGCAAATTGGTTTGATCGAGGCCCGCCAGATCGCCTTGCGCGCCCGCGAAACCGACCTCGGCATTCGCGCCGCCAATCGTCGCGGTCACCGCGCTCAAGGCGCTGCGTTTGCGGAAGCCCGTGCCAAAGAGCACCAGGAAAACCTGCTCGGTCTCTGGCCCCAGATCAAGCGCCAGCGGCACTTGTTGGCCAGTGGGGCCAGTGCTGGCGATGGCTTCAAAGCTTTGCGAACCGTCGCCGCGCACGCGCACCAGATACCCCGCCGGCACGCCTTGGCCGTTGGCATTCGCTGTGAATAAGCCGGGCGCGACGGTGGTGATGATGATATTGGTGGCTGAGAGACGATTGTCTGCGCCGCTGATGATCACCGTGGCCGGGCCGTTCGCTGTGCCCGTGGGCACTAGATAGTTGACCTGGCTTGGCCCGACAAAAAACAGCGGGGCCAGACGTTCGACGCCCGCGCTGTCGCGCACGCGCACGGTCGTGTCCCGCAAGGTCGTCGGCAACGGCTGCGTCGCCGCTGAGGCATTGCCAGTAGCGAGGTTGCTGCCAAAGGCCGACACGACCATTTCAGCGGCGAACTCGGTGCCGCTGAAACTGGCGGCGGAAACGTTGGCGAGCGGCAAGGCGACAGCAAAATTCAACGCGGCGGATGTGCCGCCCCCCGGCGCGGGATTGAACACGGTAATCGGCACTGCGCCCGCATTGACCAGGTCGGCGGCGGGGATGGCGGCGCGCAATTGCGTCGCGCTGACGAAGGTCGTCGCGCGCTCTGCGCCGTTCCAGCGCACCGTTGAAGCGCTGATGAAATTGCTGCCGTTGACAGTCAAATCAAACGCCGCGCTCCCGGCGAGCGCAAAGGCCGGGTTCAACGCCGTCAGCGTGGGCGCGGGATTCGGCGCTTGGGTAACGGTGAACGTCAGCGCGTTGGATGTGCCACCGCCACCGCCAGCCGAGGCGGGATTGAAGACTGTGACCGTGGCCGTGCCCGCGCTGGCAATCTCGCTGGCCGGAATTTGCGCGCTCAGTTGCGTCTGGCTCACAAAGGTTGTCGCCCGCTCTGCGCCGTTCCAACGCACGACGGAATTGCTCAGAAAGCTGTTGCCATTGACCGTCAGCGTGAAGGCCGCGCCACCGGCAGTTGCCTGGTTCGGATTCAAACTGACCAGCGCTGGCACGGGGTTAGGGGCTGGCGTGATGGTGAAGGTGAGCGCGTTGGACGTGCCGCCGCCGCCATTCGCCGAGGCCGGGTTGAACACCGTGATTTGCGCGGTGCCCACACTGGCGACATCGCTGGCGGGAATTTGCGCGCTGAGTTGCGTGGCGCTGATGAACAGCGTCGGACGGTTCGCGCCGTTCCAACGCACGCTCGCGCCGCTGACGAAACTCGTGCCATTGACCGCCAGTGTTACGCCTGGGCCGCCCGCATTGAGCGTGTTCGGATTCAAGCTGGTTAGTGTGGGCACCGGGTTGGGCAATTGATTGATTGTAAAACTCAGCGCGTTTGAAGTGCCGCCGCCGGGTGCGGGCGTAAATACGGTGACTGTTGCCGTGCCGGGGCTGGCAATGTCTGCCGCCGCGATTTGCGCGGTCAGTTGCGTCGCGCTGATAAACGCCGTCACGCGGTCTGCGCCATTCCAACGCACGGCCGAGTTGCTGACGAAATTCGCGCCGTTCACCGTGAGCGCGAAGGCCGCGCCGCCCGCGTTGGCATTGGCCGGATTCAAACTGGTCAGCGTCGGCACAGGGTTCGGCGCATTCACGACAAAGTTTGCGCCACCCGATGAACCGCCGCCGGGCGCGGGATTAAACACCGTCACGCGAATGACGCTGGGACTCGCCAAATCAGCCGCTGTGATTTGCGCGGTCAACTGCGTGCTGCTGACAAAGGCCGTCGCACGATTCTCGCCATTCCAACGCACTGCCGAACCGTTGACGAAGTTGGTCCCGTTGACGATCAACGTCAGCGCCGCACTGCCCGCGAGAGCCGTCGTGGGCGCAATCGTCGCCAGCGCCGGAATGGGATTATTGATCGTGAAGCTCAACGCGTTGGAACTGCCGCCGCCGCCGCTGACATTGGCCGGATTGAACACCGTCACGTTGGCCGTGCCGCCCGTGGCGGCATCGCTGGCGGGAATCGCCGCCGTTAATTGCGTCGCGCTGACAAAGGTCGTCGCGCGCTCCGCGCCGTTCCAACGCACTACCGCGCCGCTTACGAAATTGGAGCCGCTCACCGTCAACGTGAAAGCCGGAGCGCCCACGCCGATTTGATTGGGTTGCAATTGGGTCAGCGTCGGCACCGGGTTGGGCGGCGGATTGATCGTCAACGTCAACGCATTTGACACCCCCCCACCGCCGCTGACGTTGGCCGGATTGAAGACCGTGATTTGCGCCGTGCCGATGTTGACGATGTCTGTGGCCGGGATCGCGGCTGTCAGTTGCGTCGCGCTCACAAAAGTCGTCACGCGGTCTGCGCCGTTCCAACGCACAGCCGCGCCGCTCACGAAATTCGTGCCGCTCACCGTCAGCGTGAACCCCGCGCCGCCGGCAATCACCGTGTTCGGATTCAGGCTGGCCAAGGCGGGGGTGGGGTTCGGCACGGGGTTGATCGTGAACGTTAGCCCGTTCGACACGCCGCCACCGGGCGCGGGATTGAAGACCGTCACCGTCGCTGTGCCGACATTGGCAACATCATTTGCGGCAAGCGCCGCGCGCAGTTGCGTCGCGCTAACAAAAGTCGTCGCGCGCTCTGTGCCGTTCCAACGCACCACCGCGCCATTGACGAAATTCGCGCCATTGACCGTCAGCGTCAACGCGCCACTGCCCGCAATCGCACTGATCGGATTCAAATTCGCCAGTGTGGGCGCGGGGTTGGGCGGCTGGCCGATGGAAAAGCCAACCGCGTTTGAGAGTCCGCCGCCCCCGCCCGCCGAGGCCGGATTGAAGACGGTCACATTGGCCGTGCCGATGCTGGCGATGTCTGTGGCGGGAATCGCCGCGCGCAGTTGCGTCGCGCTGACAAAGGTCGTCGCGCGCTCCGCCCCGTTCCAACGCACGACCGACGAGTTGATGAAATTGCTGCCGTTCGCCGTCAGCGTGAACGCCCCGCTGCCCGCATTCGCCGTGTTCGGGTCTATGCCGCCGATGACGGGCACGGGGTTGGGCGGCGGATTGATCGTAAAGGTCAACGCATTCGACGCGCCGCCGCCGCCGCTGACATTGGCCGGATTGAAGACCGTGACCGCCGCCGTGCCCTGGCTGGCGAGGTCGCTGGCGGTGATTTGCGCGGTTAGTTGCGTGGCGCTGTTGAACGTCGTCGCGCGCTCAGAACCGTTCCAACGGACGATGGCACCGTTGACGAAGTTGGTTCCCGTAACCACAAGGATGAACGCCGCGCCGCCTGCATTCGCCACTGACGGATTCAAGTTGGTGAGCGTGGGCACAGGCGTCGGTGGCGGATTGATCGTAAAGGTCAGCGCATTCGACACGCCGCCGCCGCCGCTGGCCGAGGGCGGATTGAAAACCGTCACCGAAGCGTTGCCGACATTGACGATGTCTGCGGCAGGGATGGTCGCGGTCAGTTGCGTCGCACTGGCAAAGCTGGTCGTGCGGTCATTGCCATTCCAACGCACCGCCGCGCCGTTGACGAAATTGCTGCCATTGACCGTCAGCATAAACGTCGCGCCGCCCGCGATGGCAAGGTTCGGATTCAAGCTGGCCAACACCGGCACAGGATTGGGCGCGGGATTGATGGTGAAGGTCACCGCATTCGACGGCCCGCCGCCGCCGCCGGACGAAAGCGGATTGAAGACGATGATCGTGGCCGTGCCCGCGCTGGCAATGTCGCTGGCCGGAATCGCCACCGTGACTTGCGTGCTGCTGATGAGCGTCGTCACGCGATCCGCCCCATTCCAGCGCACGACCGCGCCGGTCACAAAGTTGGTGCCGGTCAGCGTCAACGTGAATGCGCCGCTGCCCGCTTGGGCCGAACCCGGATTCAAGCTGGTAATCGCGGGCACGGGGTTGGGCGGTTGCGTAATCGTGAAGGTCAACCCATTCGACAACCCGCCGCCCGGCGCGGGATTGAACACCGTGATGACCGCCGAACCGGGCGCGGCCAAATCCGCCGCCGTCACATCAATCGTCAGTCGCGTCGGATTGATAAACGCCGTCAGCCGATCCACGCCGTTCCAGCGCACGGTGGATTGATTCAAAAAACCCGTGCCATTCAACGCCAACGAAAACGCCCCGCTGCCCGCCGCGCGTGAGGCTGGTTCCAAACTGCCCAACACCGGCAGCGGATTCATTTGCACCGCATTGATCGTAAAAACAGCGGCGTTCGACGTGCCGCCGCCCGGCGCAGGATTGAACACCGTCACTTGCGCCGTGCCCGCATTGGCTACGTCAGCGGCGGTAATTGTGGCATTCACCCGCGTGTCGCTGACAAAGGCCGTCGGGCGGTCGCTGCCATTCCAACGCACCACCGCGCCGTTGACGAAATTCGTCCCATTCACGCCCAGCGTGAACGCCCCGCCACCCGCATCCCGATTGGCCGGTTCGAGCGTGGTGATTGTGGGCACGGGATTGGTCTGGGCAAAGGTGATCGTGCCCGCCGTGTAATTGCTGGTGAGGCTGTTGCCATTGGCATCCGACACATCGCGCACCGTCGGATTGTCTACGAAACTGATTGGCGTCGTGCCCGTCGCATTGCCCGCCACGCTAAACGTCACGGTGAACACCTGCCGCACACCCGCCGCAAATTTCTGATCAGTGGGCAAAGCCAAGGTAATGCCTACGCGCCCGCTGCCCGCAAAAACCGGGTTGATAAAAAACGAAGCGCCCGCGCCCACGCCGCTGCCCAACGCGCCGGATTGATAGGTCAGCAACGCCGGATTGAAATTGAGCGTGAAGCCGATGGCATTCTCATCGCCTTGCGAAACCAGTTCGATGGACGCAGTGAGGTTCTGGCCCGCCAGTGCGGTGGCATTGGCCACACGCACTTCGCGGGTGTTTTGCGCAGCGGCGTTGGATGGCAGGTTGCTGACGAACAAGGCAGCCAGCAAGGCGAAACCGATCAATAATAGTTGGGCGGGCAAACGTAGCTTCCAGTTCTGACGCACAGTCACAACTCCTTTCGTGAAGAACACCTGGTTGCGGAGGGGAAAAAATGAAGTATTGAAACCAATTAATCGGGCGCCTGGGCGCTCGGGCCGCTCGGCGGCGGCTGAGTGTAGCGCAGTCTGGCGGGGCTGGGAATGGCAGGCGGAAAACAATGCCGAATCGCGCCGCTCACCTCAGGCAAATGCCGCCACAGCGATTTGATAGCGCGCTGGCAACTTACGCTGGCCGCGCCGCACTTCATCCAACCGATGCAAGGTCTCGGCCGTCAAGTAACTCTCGCCACAGTGGCGGCAAACGATCACCGGCACATCTTCGATGACGAGCATCGCCGCGCCCTTGCCAATCACTTGTGGACGTTTGACGACTTGCGCCGCTGTGTGACCGCAGCTTTCACATAATTGCTTCACAGACTTGTTGATGTTTTTTGCTGACATCATCAGGATGAGCCGCCCCGGCCTTCGCTCACGCTACCAGACGGCGCGGCCCGCTTGATTTTCGGATGCGGTCACCCGCATCGCCGGACGACGCACTGGACTCCCGGTGTACGCTCACGGCAATCGCTTGCCGCAACTCTGACGGTCAGGAGTACTCGAACCGGACACAACACGAAAGCCGATAAAGAGGCCGCGGTTGCCGGGCGTATTATTGTTACGATTGGCCGAGCGGCAGTTCCTTGAATTGTTGTTCCAGGAACCGCCGCGCAGCACCCGGCGGTGGCGTCACCCGCTTTCAGCTCCTCGCAAAAGCGAGAGTGCTGAAAACCTGTCGGCGCAACTGCCACGTATCGCCGTGGGCCAGATGCGCGTTCCAACTTTGCAATGATTGCTTGATCTCATCCCAGCCAGCCAGTCTGTCACGATAAGCCGCCCGCCAGCGGTGAAAGCGCAGTCGCGCGCGTTGCAGGTTCGAGTTACGCACGCGCAGGCGGTCGGGCAAAACGCGAAAGCCAACAAAGCTGACGCCGTGGCGCGTCTCGAACAACTGACTTTTGATGGGGTGAATCTGCAAGCGCAACCCGGCCAGATAATCTTCAATGCGTTGGCGCCCTTCGGCCAGTGCCGCGTGGTCAGCGCCAAACAACGCGAAATCATCCACGTAACGCACGTACTGACGCACGCCCAATTGCTCCCGGACGAAGTGATCCAATCCGTTCAAGTAAACGTTGGCAAAAAACTGGCTGGTCAAATTGCCAATGGGCAACCCGCGCCGCCGCGTGTGCGGCGTGAATAAATCGTCGCCGGGAAAATAACTGAGGGCTTCATCCTGTGGGTTGCTGGCGTCAATGATCGTCTCGATCAGCCAGAGCGTCGCGGCGCATTTCAGCTTGCGCCGGATGACCTCTTTCAAAATGGCGTGGTCAATGCTGGGGAAGTATTGGCGGATGTCGCATTGCAGCACGTAGCGGTTGTTGCGTGCGTATTGCGTGAACCGCCGCAACGCGCGATGTGTGCCGTAACCGACCCGATTGGCATGCGAAGCCCCCAGAAACGTGCGCTCAAAAAGCGGCGCGATCACATTGCACAACGCGTGATGCACAACACGGTCACGATAAGGCGCGGCAGAAATCATCCGCTGCTTTGGCTCGACAATCTGAAACGTCGTGTAAGGGCCGGGGCGGTAAGTCTGGCTTTCAAGCTCAGCCTGTAATTGCAACAGTTCTTCGGCCAGCCGCGCGTTAAAGCGCAGCACGTTCGGTTGATAACGTTTGCCGCGTTGCGCCTGTTGCGCCGCCGCCAGCAGGTTGTTGAAATCAATCACCTGCGGCCACAGGTTGCCGTGTCGTTTCATGATGTTGTTGTTTGATCCAACTGCCCAGACTTTGACCGACCGTGTTGACGAGTTTTGAGAGATGTTGATATTGCCCGCCGTCAATCAGCTTGAATGACAATAGCAAGCGGGCCTGTTGCCGCAAGAGTTCAAGGCGCAAATTGCTTGCCTCGAGTTGCGCCAGTTTCTGTTTGGCATACCGCGCCCGAATCAACTCTTCCAACAGTTCATACAGACTGTTGATGATGCGTTCGCCCAAAGTGAAGCGGTGATCGCGCGGTAAACGATTGAGCAAGGGAACGTACCACAAAATCAAATCACGCGTCTGTTCAATGACCGACAATTCGCCCGGCGGTGTTTTTTTATGCATGCGTCAAAAAATTTCATGTGCGCTTCGCGCACAGTGTAAGAGGGTAAAGAGGGTAAAAGTGCAGAGGGTTACGGAGTCCTCGAACCGGACACAACACGAAAGCCGATAAAGAGGCCGCGGTCGCCGGGCGAATAATTGAAACGAAGGGCCGAGCGGCAGACCCTAGAATAGTAGTACCAGGAACCGCCGCGCAGCACCCGGTACGTCCCATTATCTGGCCCCTTTGGGTCAATTTGGTTTCCCGCAACGTAATCGCCATACCAATCGGCGCACCACTCCCACACATTACCGTGCATATCATAAAGTCCCCAACGATTGGGCGACTTGCTGCCCACCTCGTGCGTGCCATTACCATTCGGCTTTAGAAAGTCGTCATAATACTTTTGCGCATTCCTACCGCTCTTGACCCACTCCTTCAGGCTATCACGTTGAGCCTTGCCACTATTGTCACCATACCAAGCCATCGTCTCCAGATTACCCGCGTAATCACCTGTCGTCTCTGCCCGCGCCGCATATTCCCATTCAGCCTCTGTCGGCAGGCGATAAGTGAAGCCATCGTTGCGTTGATTCAACTTCTGAATAAATTCCTGCGCTTCTTCCCAACTGACAAAGTACATCGGCTGTTTCGGCCCGACATTCGAGAGATTGTAATTCGGATTGGCCTTATCCCTTTGCTGTTGCACCGTCGTCTCCATAACTGCCTGCCATTGCTGTTGCGTGACTTCAAAACGCCCCAGATAAAAAGGCTGGCTGATGGTCACGCGGTGTTGCGGTTTTTCATCTTTGAATAAATCCGCTGTCACCTGGCTGTCAATCAGCTTGTTGGCCTTCACAATGCGCTCAATATCCGCGTCCGTCGAACCCCTCATAAAACTACCCGCTGGAAGGTAGACAAACTCCATCCCCAGATTGTTCTTGCGAATCGTGCCAGCCGCCGGCGCCGGTGCAGGTGTCGGCGTTGGTGTCGGCGTCGCTGGTGGTAAAGGTGTCGGAGTTGGAGTTGGTTTGGGACGAAGCAGTTCGGCTCGCCGGGCACGCGCGGCAGAGGCGAATTCGCCATTCGGGTAATCAGCCAGAAACTTATCGAACATCGCCGGATCGGCGCTGTTTTTGATCGTGTTCCAGATGGCCTTTTCGATAGAAGGCGTCGGCGCGGGTGTAGGCACCGGCGTTGGCTTGGGTGTCGGGCGTGCCGGACGCAGCGTTGGTTTTGGTGTTGGGCGTGGGATCTGCGCACCGGCTGGTGCCAGCCAAATCAGTGAAGCCAGCAAAGAAAACCCCAAAATCAAACGAGCTGTTGTTTGCATAAATTTTCGCCCGGTGTTGGCAACAATGTTAGCGCCAGCGGCGCGGCATCTTTATAGCCTGAGTGCGTCGCTTGCGCCAAGCTGCATAGCAGCGACATCTGACAGATGTCGCTGCTATGCAGCTTGGGATCAAACGTCACGCGAATTCTATAAACATTTGGCTCCGCTGGAGCCGGAGCGCGGGACGGTACCGCGCGTGTGAGCAAGCGGCGCGTCAAACTCGTGCGGCTTGGCTGAATTGCAAAGCCTCCGCTTGCTCACGCGCGCGGTACCGTCCCGGAATTACTGCTAAGGTTTGGCAGCTTTCCGCACCGGGAGCTTGACCGCCAGCGGTTTGTCGCTTGACGGTAATGTCGTCACCCGCGCGCCATCCGCTTGCGCCCCGCGCTGTTTGGCTTGGCGTTCCAGCTCAGCCAGCGCGGACTGTTCCGCTGTAGTCAGTGACCGCAAGCTAGCGGCATCCAGAAAAGCCGGCTTCTTCAATTCCGCCGGCGAAAAGACGAGTGTGAATTCCGCAGTCTGTTTGTCGCCGCTCAACATCAGCGGCCTTTTGGGTGGAAAAATAAACTCCTTCCCCGCCGTCAATCGGTTGCTGCTGCCGGTCACTTCATAAGCGTGCCGATTGGTCAACAGCGTGATCGGGATCGGAGGCTTCTGGTCATCCAACGCCACCAGATAAAGATAGCCATTCTGCTGCGGTTTGAAATGCAGACGGAAGCTGCCATCGGTTGCGTCCTTCTGTTCGTAGCGCAAGACCTCAATCGGTTCGGGTAATGGCGGTGGCTTGGTTGGCTCAACACCCGGCGCAGGAGCTGGTTTGGCTACAAGTTGCGTTTGACCATCACTTGACCGCGCAGCACTCCAAAGCCAATAGCCAACCAGCGCCGCCAACAACAACGCGCCCGCCAGTATTGCCCATCGTTTGCGGCCTTGGCCGGGCGCTGGCGGACTAAGCGGCGGCTGATTTCGTTTGCGCAATTCCTCTTCTTGGCGGCGCTGTATTTCACGTGCGTGGGCTTCGCGCAGTTGGCGGTCATTCTCCTCTTGTTGCTTTCGTTGGGCTTCAGCCAATCGTTGCCGCTCGGCTTGCTCTTGTTGGCGACGAGCGGCCTCTTCGCGTTGCAGGCGTTCCGCGTTGGCGCTTTCGGCGACAGCGCGCAAACGGGCGTCTTCGGCCCTGCGCTGTTCCGCTTGTTGCTGTTTGAGTTTGTGCGCGGCATCCAGCGAACGTTGCTGCGCGCCGTGCTTCAACGCACGCAACAACTCGTCCCAGCCGTCTTCTTCATAAAGAAACACCCAGTTGATTTCACGCAAATTATCAGGAATCTCATCCGCTTCGATGGGTTCCAGCAGCACAGGGATCAAGTAGATGTCATCGCCCAGCATCTGCTGCCATAGGTCTAACGCCATTTTGATTTCGTATTGAACAAAGCCGCGTTTTTTGACCGTGTGGTTCGAGAGGCAGAGCACGAAGAAATCCGTTTTCCGAATGGCCTCCTCAATCGCGGGCCGCCAGCGTTGGCCGGGCACCAAATCAACCTTGTCCATCCAGGGCGTGAAGCCCGCGCCGGCGAGCCGTTGGCGCAGTTCGCTGACAGGCTTGAAATCTTCGCGGGCATAGCTGATGAAAATCTGAGTCATAGGGGGTGATGCTGATTTTGCCGGTTGCGGTCTGGTGTTGAGCTTGCGAGCACAATCAAGCAACCGATTTTTCCACAAAGGCACACGCAGCAGACACAAAAGGAAAGCGGCAAGCTCCTCTTTCTTTCTCTCTTCGTGCGTCTTCGTGTGGCTTCGTGGGAGAAAGATGGTTTGCTTGAAATCCCTTTAGCGCAGGTATTGTTTTTCAATCGCCATAATTTTGGCAACCCTTTTGCCGTGGCGCGCCTCGCCTTCGGGCGTATTCAGCCAAGCTTGAACGATGGCGCGCAGTTGTTCCGGCGTTTGCAGCTTGCCGCCCAGCGTCAGCACGTTGGCGTAATTGTGCTCGCGGCTGTTGCGCGCGCTGACTTCGTCATAACAGAGCGCGGCACGCACGTCGGGCACTTTATTCGCGGCCATACATGAGCCGATGCCCGCGCCGTCCACGATGATGCCCACATCGCACACGCCATCGGCCACGGCGCGCGCGACGGCGTGGGCAAGGTCGGGGTAATCCACAGCCTCGGTCGAATGCGTGCCGAAGTCGCGCGTGCTGTAACCGAGTTCAGCCAGAAAAGTTTTCAGCGCCTCTTTCATTTCATAACCGCCGTGATCGGCGCCGAGCGCGATGATGCGTTGTTTATCGGCGCGGCTGGATTGGGCGCGATAGCGGATTTCGATGGCGCGTTCCCGCAACACATCTTGCGCGGCGGGGGTGATGATGGCGTCGGCGCGGACGAGCAGTTTGCCGCCGTTGGGAAGATCGAGCACATCGCTTTCGGTGATGACGTGCTTGACCGATTCGTCAATTACATCGGCGGCAACTGGCGGTGCTTGGCCGCCGATCTGTTCGGTGAGGGCGGCGCGGACGAGTTGTTGAATATCTTCGCGGTTCATTTCACCTCAGTGCCATCAGCGATTCCGAGCTTTTGCCGTAGTCGCAAGTTTTCCCGCCGCACGAGCAAAAGTTGGCGTTCTGTTTCCTCACTCTCACGTTCCTGTCGAGCTTCTATCTGCGCCAGCGTCGCCCAGATACGATCCATCCCTTCGCGGAAACGCCGGTTGTGTTGTTCGCTCTCCAATTCGCGTTGTGGACGTTCAGCCTCCATGCGATCCATCAATACCATACAGTCATCAAGTATGGTTTCAAGCTGGCGCGCTTCGGCGTCGGGAATTTCAATGGTCATCTTCAAACTCCTTTCACATTCAGCCTACAGCCAATCCGGCTCTTCCGAAAAGAACTGCTTGATCCCGCGCATCGCTTGCGCCGTGCGTTGTTCATTTTCGATCAAGGCAAAGCGCACATAAGCATCGCCTGCCTGCCCAAAACCAATCCCTGGCGAAACAGCCACGCCCGCGCGCTGGATCATCTGTTTGGCGAATTCGAGCGAACCGGCTTTGGCGAACTGTTCTGGAATTTTCGCCCAGACGAACATCGTGCCTTTGGGCGCGGGCACATCCCAGCCAAGCGCAGCCAGGCCGCGAATCAGGGCATCGCGGCGCGTGCGATAGACCTCGGTAATCTCCGGCACTACGTCATCGCAATCGCGCAAGGCAATGATCGAGGCGATTTGAATCGGCTGGAACATGCCGTAATCCAGATAGCTCTTGATGCGCGTCAACGCATAGACGACCTGCGGATTGCCGACGCAAAAGCCCACGCGCCAGCCGGCCATCGAGTAGCTTTTCGACATTGAGAACATTTCGACCGCGATGTCCTTTGCGCCTTTGACTTGCATGATGCTGGGCGCTTGATAGCCGTCGAAACACAGATCGGCGTAGGCGAAATCGTGAATCACCAGATAGCCGCGCTCTTTGGCGAGGGCGACAACTTCCTCAAAAAAGCTCAGCTCCACGCATTGCGTCGTCGGGTTGTGCGGGAACGAGAGCACCAGAATTTTGGGCTGCTGCGCGCGCGGGTATTCCAACTGGCGCAAGGCTTCGAGCGTCGCTTGCGGGCCTTCGTTGATGGGCAACTTGACGATTTCGCAACCGGCAATCGTCGCGGCGAACGAATGAATCGGATAGCTGGGGTCGGGCACGATCACTTTGTCGCCGGGTTCGACGAGCGCCATCACCAGATGCGAAAAGCCTTCTTTGGCGCCGATGGTGGCGATGGCTTCGGTTTCGGGATCAATGGCGACACCGAAGCGGCGTTCGTACCAGCGCGAGATTTCGAGCCGCAAATTCGGGATGCCTTTGGATTGGGAATAGCGATGGTTGCGCGGGTTGCGCGCGGCTTCGCACAGCTTGTCCACGATGGCGTCGGGCGTGGGCAGATCGGGATTGCCCATGCCCATGTCAATGATGTCTTCCCCACGATGCCGCGCTTCCATCTTCAACTGGTTGATGACCGCGAAGACGTAAGGGGGCAATTTTTCGATGAGGGGAAACCGGTAATTCATAAACGTCGGTACCTGCTTTCTACTTGATGGTAATTATTCGTGTCAGTAGCCCGCGCGTGAGCAAGGGCTCAACTGGTGAAGAAAAAGCCCTTGCTCACGCGCGGGCTACTGACACGAGCGAATTCAGTGAATTGACAGTTCAAAGGCGCGGCTCTTATAGTGCCGCTCGCCTTTCTGTTTCATTCTTTCAAACAAATTGTTATTGCCTGGTGTACAGCGGACTGCCAGTCCGCTGTGGTTTCGGCCAGTGTACAACTAGCCGAGCTTGCCAGCGGACTGACAGTCCGCTGTACATTTTTTCGAGGAGCTATTGCGAATGTCACCTACATCCGCCACGTCGGAATTCAACAACCCCAAGATCGAAGTCATGATCACGGCTGATGAAATTCAGCAGAAGATCAAAGAGATCGGCGCGGCGATTGCCCGCGATTATGCGGGCCGCAAACCCGAACTGATTTGCGTGCTCAAGGGCGCGCTCGTGTTTATGAGCGATTTGATTCGCGCCATTGACCTGGAACTCAGCCTGGATTTCATCGCCGTCTCCAGTTACGGCAAAGGCGTCAGCACAACCGGCGAAGTCCGCATCATCAAAGACCTGGACGAACCGCTGGCCGGGCGCGACATCATCCTGGTCGAAGACATCCTCGACACCGGTTTGACATTGAATTATCTGGTCAACAGTTTTCGCGCGCGTGGAGCAACCTCGGTCAAGATCGTTACCTTACTCAACAAACCAGAAAGGCGCAAGGCACAGGTAAATGCCGATTACATCGGCTTCACCATCCCCGATAAATTCGTGGTTGGCTACGGCCTGGACTTCGCCGAACGCTATCGCAACCTGCCTTATATCGGCGTGGTCAAGGAATCGTGATGGCAGCATTGACGGGCAAAATCGCGCTCATCACCGGCGCGAGCAGCGGCATCGGCAAAGGTATCGCAGAGGCGTTTGCGGCGGCTGGCGCGCAGTTGGTGCTGACGGCGCGGCGGGCTGAGTTATTGACGCAACTCGCCGAAACACTGCCGACTGAAGTGCTGGCGCTGCCCGCTGATGTGACTGACGAAACGCAGGTGCAGGCTGTCTTCCAGCAAACGGTGCAACGCTTCGGGCGGCTGGATATTCTGGTCAATAACGCGGGCGTTTTTGACGGCGGGCCATTGGATGAATTGTCGCTGGCGACCTGGGAAAAGGTGATGGCGGTCAATTTGCGCGGCCCGTTTCTCTGCACGCGCGAAGCCTTGCGCCTGATGAAACCGCAAGGCAGCGGCCGCATCATCAACATCGGCTCGATCTCGGCTCAACGAGTGCGACCTAACTCCGCGCCTTACAGCACCAGCAAATTCGGCCTCGCAGGTTTGACGCAAGTCACCGCGCTCGAAGGCCGCAGCTTTGGCATCACCTGCGGCTGCATTCATCCCGGCAACACTGCGGTCGAAACGCTTGCCGATGCGCAACGACGCGCGCACGAACCCGTGATGCAAATCGCCGAATGGGCGCAAGTCGCCGTGACGATGGCGGCGCTGCCCGCCCACGTGAATCTATTGGAAGCCATCGTGCTGCCGCGCGAGCAGCCTTATCTGGGGCGCGGCTAGGGCGCGGATCAATCCATTCCATGTCTTCTCGCTTCGCCAAAGGGAACGGCAATCAGACAATGCGTCACTTCTGTATCAGCGCCACGCGGCGGCTCGTGCTGGCCTTACTGGTTTGCGGCTGCACCTATCCCGCCCTCGCACAAAGCTGGACGATCACGCTCGAAGAACTCACCGGCATTTACCGCCGCGACAATGAAGTCGTGAGCGCGCGCTTGAGCTTTGCCGCGGGCGCAGCACGCGCTGAGGCCTTGCGCGTCATTGCGCCCACTGGCCGCGTAGTGCGTTCACAACTCGCGGCGGTCGAAACGCATGCCGACGGCTCACTGAAAGCCGCTGAATTGCTCTTCCCTGCCGCGCTGATTCCCGGCGAACGCCCACAGTACCGCTTGCTGGCCGATGCGCAGCTCAAACTACCTATAAACGATTCTTCCATTGTCGCCCGGCGCGTCGGCAGTTCGCGTTTTGAGCTGGCGAATGAACGCTTTGGCGTGTTGTTGAATCTGGGGTTGGAAGGCACCGAACCTGCGCTCGTCGCGGCCTTCAACAAAACGGCGGGCGAGCAGCGCATGCTCAATCTGATAGACACGACGCCAGAGGTGAAAGACACGCCTGCCAGCGGCAAAGCGGGCGCGGGCTTCGGTTCATTCCTAGCCGGGCAGCAACGAGCAGGCGCATTTGAGCAAGTCGAGATTCTCGAAGCCGGGCCATTGCGTGCGCGCGTGCGCTTGCTGGGCGCGCGGCTCGGCGCACAACGGGAAACGTGGGAATTCGTCTGGCTGGCGGGCAGCCCTGTGTTGCAATGGCGCGCGTGGCTGGATGGCGGCACGGGCGCGAATTACGGATTCTTTTTCAATGCCGTTTCGGCTACGCCCAACTTGCCGTTTGATCGTTGGATGGAAGGTTCCGAAGCGATCAAATTCCCTGACGGCTGGGAGACCGACAATCCGCCCGATCATCTGGTCAGGACGCAAGGCGCGCGGGATTTCGACGATCTGCCGGGCCGCCATTTCGTGTTTTATCAGCGCGCGGAAAATTACGGCGCGCTCGGCATCTTTGAAACCGATCCGACGCTGGCCTGGCGCGGTATCGGTGCCAATCAGTTTTTCGCTCAAGCCCCGCTCAGCGCCAACAAACGCACGATTGAAACGGCGCTCGCGTTCCCGCGTTGGAAAGGAACCGAGACGATCCTGGAAGCGCGTTCGGAATATCGCCGCTTCACGCAACCGATTTTGTCCGTCGTCAGTCGCGCGCCGTCAGTTGAACGTGGCCGCATCGCTGAAGCCACACCTGACGAACGGTTGCGGCAAAGCGTCGCGGCCCGCCCGACGGCTGAATTGCAGCGCGAAGCCGCTGCGCACATTCTCGATGTCAGTCTCAACGGCGCTTGGAAACTCAATTTCACCGAGAAGTCTGAAGGCGAGAAGCAAGGATTCTATCGCGCGGATTACGACGACAGCGGCTGGCGTGCGGTGCAAGTGCCCGGCTCGGCGCATACGCAATGGCTGGCGGCGGCGCAGCTTTACACGCGCGAGGCCGAATGGGTCAGTGAGAAAGAATGGTGGTATCGCCGCGCGTTTCGCGCGCCTGCCGGAACGCAAGACAAACGGCTGCGGCTGCGTTTTGAAGCGACCGATTATTACGCCGACGTTTATCTCAACGGCGCATTGCTAGGGCGGCACGAAGGTTACATTGACCCGTATGAATTCGAGCTTGGCGATAAGCTCAAGCAAGAGGGCGAAAACGTAATCGCCGTGCGCGTCTGGACGCCTATCAGTTATTACTGGCGGCATCGCCCCTGGACGATCAAAGGCTCGTATGGCGCGGTAGATCAAAAGCCTGACAACATCACGCCGCTCGGCATCACACGCCCCGTTCATTTGCTCGCCGGCGGGCCGGTCGTGATTCACGAAGTTGCCGTAGACACGCGCCTCAACCGCGATGGCAGCGCCGATGTGGTCGTTGATCTGACGCTCGACACCGCGCAAGCTGTCACAGACAGCGAGTTGACGCTGACGCTCACGCCGCGCAATTTCAGCGCGCCCACCGGGCTGGAATTAAAAGCACTGCTTAACCTCGAAGCAGGCAGCACCACGCGCCGTTTCGTCTTGCACGTCGCGCAACCGCAACTCTGGTGGACGTGGGATCACGGCCAGCCGAATCTGTACACGCTCGCGGCGCGCATTGCCCACGCGGGCGCGCTGTCCGATCAATATGCCTGCGCCGTCGGCATCCGCGAAATCGAACACGTGGATTGGAAGTTTTATCTCAACGGCAAGCGGCTGTTCATTCGCGGCACGAATTCGTATTACCACCTGTTTCTTTCCGAAATGCGGCGCAGCGATTATGAGCGCGACCTGCGGCTGATGCGCGGGATGAACATCAACATGATTCGGCTGCATTGCCATTTCAGCAATCCGGAGTTTTATGACCTGGCCGATGAGCTGGGAATTCTGCTCTGGCAGGATTTTCTGGAAGCCGCCTATCCCGAAGACCGCGACTTCGCGCTCAAGGCCGCCGCGCTGTATGACCCGCACATCCGCTACGTGCGCAACCACCCGTCGGTGGCGCTCTGGGCCACAAGCGATGAAGAGTCGCTGGAAAATTACCGCGTGCTGACCAAGCATCTCGAACCGCGCCTGTACGCGCTCGACCCGCAACGACGGCCCGTCGTGCGTTCGACCGGGCGTTATGGCGACGGACATATTTATTACGGCTGGTACGGCGGCTCGATTTGGGAATACGCCGGGATGAACGAGAAATTCGTTTCGGAATTGGGCGCGACGGCCTTGCCCGATTATGAAAGCCTGATTAAATTCCTGCCCAATCACTGGCCCATCAAAGAGCACGAAGAGGAATGGATTTTCCGCAAGCTGCAAATCCCCGAAGCCATGCGCGCCTGGGGCGAGCCAGGCTCGCTGACGTTGCAGGAATACATTCCGCAAACACAGGCCTATGTCGCGCGGCTGTTTCAATTGGCGATAGAACGGATGCGGCGGCAGAAATACGCGCCGGCGGGCGGCATCCTGCATTTTCACGCCATTGATTTGTGGCCTTCGGTGACGATGGCGGCGCTGGATTTTTACCGCCGCCCGACCAAAGCCTACGCCACCGTGCAGCGTTCGTTTCAACTGGTGCTGCCCTCGTTCGCCTATGACCGCGACACTTGGTCGCCGCCAGAAACGGTCAAAACGGCATTGTGGCTGATCAACGATCACTGGTATGCCGTGCCCAATGCGCAAGTCACGTGGCGGCTGGTAGACAGCGCAGGCCGCGTCGTCACGTCAGGCCGCGCGCCGCAAGCCGTGACGCTGGCGGCGGATTCCTCGCTGAAATTGCTGGACGTGACGTTTCTCGCGCCAGCCGTTGGCAAGTACACGCTGTGGGCGACAATTGCCGATGAACGTGGAAATGTCGTGAGCGAAAACAACTATGAGTTCCAGGTGAAATAAACCTATCACCCCGCTTTGGCAGGCAGCGAAACTTCCAGCATTTCCAACCCGGCGCACGCGCGCAACACATAATCGTGCCCTGCCGGAATGACGCAACTGTCGCCTGCCTGCAAACGCTGCTTGCCTGCGGCGTGGCTCTCGAAATCCGCTTCACCCTGCAACACAAAGACGAATAAAAACTCGCCCGTGTGCCCAGGCATCTCTGCTGTCGTCGCTTTGGTGGCCCGCACGACGCGCGCATCAGCCAAGCCATCGGTGGCTGCGGCAATGCCCGTGTCACGCGCCTCAAACCCATCCACGCGCCACGGCAGCCAGTGCGCCTCACGCGCGTGATGACGCACGA
Organism: Acidobacteriota bacterium; assembly: GCA_016196035.1. NCBI lineage: Bacteria > Pseudomonadati > Acidobacteriota > Acidobacteriota bacterium. The sequence goes on from JACPYM010000104.1 coordinate 91,190, forward strand.
AGCGTTGCCCGTTGAATAGCCGCGCGGGCAGCACCTGCGGCGTAGGCAATGAGAGTTCGTGATCAACCCAGGTTTCGTGTAGGGCCGGACAACCAATCTCAATGACTTCCAGCCCCGGCGATGAGGCCAACACCCGATGGCGGATTTCCGGTGGTTGCAGCACGCAATCGCCCGCTGTCAGCACAAACGGCGGCCCCTGATCTTCATAGACCACGCGCACCCAACCCGCTTTGCAATAAATCATCTGAAAGCGAACCTTGTGGTAATGCACATAATCAGGCACGTCGCCCCCGCCCGGAATGCGGATGTGCGAAGCGATGAAACGCCCGCCCAAACGGCCCGGAATTAGATCGCGGTATTGCATCCCCGCGCGTCCCTCGTGCCACGCCTCGCCGGCGACTAAGCGGTTGATGATGAATTGATCAGGGAGCGGTGCAGGCTCGGCATTCGCCAGCGGGGCGGCGTTGGCCGTCAGGCGCAAAGTCAGGCCTTGCCCGGAAACGACGGCGAATTGCGGCGCATCCGCGGGCAAAATCATGTCCAAATGAAATCCCAGGCGTTGCGTGAAATAGGCCAGCGCCTCGGTTAAATCAGGAACGGACAAAACCAGCGGTTCGAGCTTGGAGTCTTGCGTCATAGCGGGCACAGGGTATCACTTTTCCACGGCTGACCGCATTGCTACGCGGTTTGAATAGAAGCCTACACCTATCGGGTTTACACCATCGTTAGTCCTGTCGCAGCGCCATCATCGGATCAACCTTCGTCGCCCGCCGCGCCGGAATCCAGCAGGCCAGCAGGGCCACCGTGGTCAGCAAGAGAGCGATCAAAACCATCGTCAGAGGGGCGGTCGTACTGACCCCAAAGAGCAGCGTCTTCAGCAGGCGGGTCAACACCCAGGCGCCGCCCAATCCGATTGCCACACCGGCAAGCGCCAGCGTCATGCCCTGCCGAATCATTAACCACAGCACGTGTCTCGTTTGCGCACCCAGCGCCAGCCGAATGCCGACCTCGTGCGTGCGCTGCGTCACGGTGTAGGCCATCACGCTGTACAAGCCAAGCGCCGCCAGCAGCATGGCCAGCAGCGCGAACAGGCCGAACAGCAAGGCGCTGAAACGCGGTTGCGCCACGGCATTGCCCAGATACTGTTCCAACGTCTTCACGTCGCTAAGCACGATTTCGCGGTCGAGCGCCGCCACTTCGTGCTGCACCGCGTTGGCCAGACTGGCGGGCGAGCCTTGCGTGCGCACGACCAGACTCATCTGGCCCAGAAACGGCAATTGCGCGTAGGGCATGTACAATTCCGGGCTGTATTCCTGGCCCAGTTCCGTCCGGTGCTTCACATCGCGCACGATGCCGACAATCTGAAACTTCGTTGTGCCGGTTTCGCCAAAGGGCAGTTCCAATCGTTTGCCCAGCGGCTCTTCATTCGGGAAGTAAAGCTTGGCGAGCGTCTGATTGATGATGACGACGGGCGTGGCTTTCAATCCGTCCTGCGCGGTGAAATCGCGTCCGGCCAGCAGCGGAATCTTCACCGTCCGGTAGTAATTCAGATTCACCCAGCGCATGTCGGCGTGGGGTTCTGCGCCCGTTGGCGCGCTGCGGCCTTCGATCTGGAAGCTGCCTCCCGCGTCATTGTCGCTGATCGGCAGCGGCAAAATGGCGCTGGCCTCGATGACGCCGGGCAGCGCCCGCACACGTTCCTGCAAGCGCTGGTAAAAGACGATCTTTTGCTCCGGCTTGGCGTATTGCGCCTCCGGCAATTCCACTGTCGCGGTCAGGACATTGTGCACGTCGAAGCCCAACTCAACGCGTTGCAATTTGATGAAGGTCTGCACCAGCAGCCCCGCGCCGACCAACAGCATCAGCGCCAGCGCCACTTCGGCCACGATCAGCGCGCCACGCAAGCGCGCCTTGCCGGAACTCGATGAGCCGCGCGCGCCGTCTTTCATCGCTTCGGTCAGGTCTACTTTTGAAGCTTGCAGCGCGGGCGCCAGGCCGAAGACGATGCCGGTCAGCAGCGCGACCGTGAACGTAAAGCCCAGCGCCCAGCGGTCGAGCGCGATTTCAGCCAGGCGCGGCAAATTTTCCGGGATGAAGCGCAGCAACGCTTCCATTCCCCACCACGCCAGCAATAAGCCCAGCAGCCCGCCGCCCAGGCTGAGCAAAACGCTTTCGGTCAGTAATTGCCGGACGATGCGCGCGCGGCCCGCGCCCAGTGCGGTGCGCACGGCGATTTCTTTGTACCGCGCCGTCGCGCGCGCCAGCATCAGGTTGGCGACATTGGCGCAGGCAATCAGCAGCACGCAACCCACCGCCGCAAACAGCACCAGCAGTGACTTGCGGTAATCGCCGACCAGGTTGCGGTGCAGCGGCAACAGAATGATTCCCTGGTTGGTATTGTTGTCGGGGTATTCTTTTTCCAGATTGGCGGCCAGCAATTTCATGTCCGCCTGCGCCTGCGCCAGGTTGACGCCGGGTTTCAGGCGTCCGACGGCGTGCAACATGCGGTACCCGCGCCGTTCGGTGACCGGCTTCTTCCCGTTCGCCGATTCCGCATCTGTCGCCAGCGCTACCCAAACCTCGACTGCCTCCGCTTGAATCGGAAACTGAAAGCCCGGCTGCGTCACACCGACGATCTGAAACTGTTTACGATCCAGCGTCAGCGTGCGCCCGAGGATGTCAGGAGCCGCGCCGAACCGCTGTTGCCAGGCGCTATAGCTGAGGATGGCCGCGCGGTTGACACCCGTGCCGCCAACCCTCTCATCCGCCCGCGTGAAAGTCCGGCCCAGATACGGCTTGGCTCTGAGCAGGTCGAACAACTCCGCCGAAACCACCTGCCCGCTCAGATGCGCCGGGGCGTCGTTCCCGGTCAGCGTAAATGTCGCCGTGTGATATACCGCCACGGCTTCGAACGACTGATTGCGTGCGCGCCAGTCAAAGAAATCGGGATACGAACTGGAATCTTCTACCTCGGCCCCGGGGTGGCGTACATCCGTCCCACCAAGCGCCACCAACCGTTCCGGTTCCGCATAAGGCAGCGGACGCAACAGCACAGCGTTGACCACACTGAAAATCGCTGTATTCGCGCCGATGCCCAACGCCAGGGTCAGCAAGGCGATCAGCGTAAAGCCGGGTTGCTTGACCAGCATCCGCACGCCATAGCGCAAGTCTTGTAAGAAGGTTTGCATGGGTTCCTCCGAAAGGAGATCGCTAGAGCGGTTTGCAATTGCATCTATGGGGAGATTGCGCCGGGACAGTACCGCGTGCGTCAGCAAGCGGAGAAGACGGCGCGTTTGTGCCGCTGTACCTGGCTTGACGCGCCGCTTGCTCACGCGCGCGGTACTGTCCCACGCCGCGCTTTTCCCGTACATCGAAGTGCAAACCGCTCTAGTTGCTTTACGCGGATCAGTTCAGGGCCAGCCGCACGCCCTCATCCATCATCTGCGCCGTCTTGACCAGCGAAGTCGCTTCGCAATAAATGCGCAACACCGGTTCGGTGCCTGATTGGCGGAAGAGGATCCAGCTTTCATCTTCAAACAGCAGCTTGGCGCCGTCGAGCGTCGCCACGCCCGTGACTTTGTAGCCGCAGAATTCCCCCGGCGTTTGCTCGCGCATTGCGGTGACCAGTTGTTGACCCTTCTCAATCGGCACGTGCAAATCGCGGCGCTCGAAATGGAATTCGCCGAACTCCTTCCAAATGTCGCGCACGATTTCTGACGGCGGTTTACCAGCGGCCAACACGGCTTCGAGCAGGCAGAGACTATTGAGCACGCCATCGCGTTCGGGAATGTGGCCGCGCACGCCGATGCCGCCAGACTCTTCGCCACCGATCAGAAAGTCGTTGGCTGGGTCGAGCATGATTTCGCCGATGTGTTTGAAGCCGATGGGCGTCTCGAACAGGCGGAAGCCGTAGCTTTCGGCGATGCGCCGCACGATGACCGATTGCGAAAAGGTGCGCGCGACCGACCCCTTCAAGCCTTTGCGCCGCACCAGGTGCAACAACATAATCATCAGGATTTGATGCGTGTTGATGTATTCGCCGCGCTCATCCATTGCGCCCACGCGGTCAGCGTCGCCATCCGTGACCAGCGCCAGCAACGCGCCGCGCTCTTTGATCGTTTGCGCAGTCAGCGCCAGATTCCACGGCATCGGTTCGGGCAAGACGCCGCCGAACATGGGATCGCGGTCGCCGCGAATCGTTTCCACTCTGAGCTTGCCGCCCTTCAACAAATCCTCAATCCAATGCCCACCGGTGCCGTGCATGGGGTCGGCGATGACCAGCGCGTCGGTCTGTTTGAGCGCAGCGATGTCCACAAAGTTTTCGACGTGGCGGCGGTAATCGTCGGGCGGCGCAATCACACGCGCCAAGCCCTGCGCTTCGGCCTCGGCGAATGACAAACGCTGCGGCGGATGCGCGCCCAGCAGGGCTTCGATCTGATTGGTGATCGCGGGCGTAGCGGAGCCGCCATACGGCGCTTTGAATTTGAAGCCATTGAATTCGGGCGGATTGTGCGACGCCGTGATGACGATGCCGCCATCCAGCCCGCGCCGTTTGACCTCAAACGAAACCAGCGGCGTCGGCACGTCTTCATTTAGCAAATCTACCTTGAAGCCGTTGCCCGCAAACACCTCGGCGGTGCGCAGGGCGAAATCCGCCGAGGCAAAGCGCCGGTCATAGCCGACCAGCATTGCGGGGGGATCATTCAGCGGCGTGGTTTTGACGTAATCGGCAACGGCCTGCGTCGCGATTTCGACGTTGGCATAGGTGAAGTCTTCGGCAATGCGCGCGCGCCAGCCGTCCGTTCCAAATTTGATCTTAGCCATATTTTGAATGCGGAGTGCGGGGCGCGGAATGCGGAATGCGGCCAATGAATTCCGCATTCCGCGCTCCGCATTCCGCACTCAGATGATTGTGTAATCGGTCAGCGAACTCTTGTCGCCCAGAATGGCGCCTTCGATGGTGGTGTTGCGCCCGATGATGCCGCCTTTGCCGATGAACGAGCGGCGCACGACAGCGGACTGGCCGACGCGCGTGCTCGACCAGAGGACGGAATTTTCGATGCGGGCGCGCTCTTCGATGACGCAGTTGGCGCCCAGCACCGAATTGATGATTTCCGCGCCGGGTTTCAAGATGCAGGTCGGATGCACGATTGAGAGCTTGTCTATCTTTGCCGTCTCACCCTCGACTTGCGCGGCGTCGCGCGGTGGCCGCGTCAATTGAAAGGTCTTGATGCGCCCATTCAACAAATCATCGTGCGCTTGCAAGTAACGTTGGGGCGCGCCGATGTCCAGCCAGTAATCGTACCAGCCATAGGCATAAAACGCCGCGCCCGCCGCCACCAGTTTGGGAAACAGCCCCAGTTCAAACGAATAGTTCTCTTCGTCGGGAATGAGTTCGAGCACGCGCGGTTCGAGCACATAAATGCCCGCATTGATTGTCTTGCACACCGCCTCTTCCGCCTTCGGTTTCTCGACGTAACGCAACACGCGGCCCGTCTCATCCGCTTCGATCATGCCGTACAGGCTGGGGTTTTCGACCGGCACGGTGACGATGGTGGCGAGCGCTTCTTTGCGGTGGTGATAGGCGACCAGTTCGGCCAGATTCACGTTGGTCAGGATGTCGCCGTTGAGCACGACTGTCGCCGACTTGCTGCCGGTGTGCGCGTGTTTGAACGCGCCCGCCGTGCCGAGCGGATCGGCTTCGACGGTGTAACGGATACGCACACCGTGTTCGGAGCCATCGCCGAAGACCTCTTCAATTTTGTTGGGTTGATACGACAGCGAGAGCGTGATGTCGGTGATGCCGGCGCGTTTGAGCAGTTCGATTTGATAATGGAGGAAAGGCCGGTTGGCCACCGGGACAATCGGTTTCGGCGTATGAATCGTGAGCGGCCGCAACCGAATGCCTTTGCCGCCAGCCAAAATCAACGCTTGCATGGAAGGTTGGAATTCCCCTTTCGCTTGCTAAATCTTCCCGTTGGAAAGGGCCGTTAGGAAGGGCGGCGTGCTCGCAACGAGGCGCGAGTGTAGCACTGGGTTCGGGGATTACCAAACAACTTGGGCCGCCCAAACAGGGCTTTTGCAAAGTCCTCAAAACATCCGCCCAAGACCTTTGGCTGACGCCTGATTCCTGACCCCTGATTCCCGACAAATTGAAAATCAGCCGGTATATTCATTTGTCAGGAATCAGGAACCGGGCATCAGGCATCAGTCAAACCGTTCGAGCGCCCGCGCTGGCGACTTTGCAAAAGCCCTGGCCGCTCAAATAAGAGCACCCAAGCTTGTGCGCCCAAGTGGCGCATGGTTTATAATCGCGCCCGGAAATTCGGTAAACATCACGCAACGAAACGCCCAACCCAACCCAACCCTTTTCCCCAGATTCGTTGTCACTTACTCGTGCCCTGCCCTCTTTTGAGAATGCCTCGATTTTATTTGGCGCTTATGAACTACCGGTACCAGTTTGTTTGGCACACCACCGCATGGCGGTTGACGGCTTGGCTGGCGTTGCTGTGCGGCTGCCTCTGGCCCTGGCACGCACCAGCAATACTTTTGTCAACGGCCAACGTGCGGCCAGCAGCAGCCGCCGAAAAGCTGGGCAAGTTGCCTTTGAGTTTTGAAGAAAACCGTGGGCAGATGGCGGCGGAAGTGCGTTTCTTTGCGCGCGGTCAAGGTTACGGGGTGTATTTGACGGGGCAAGAAGCGGTCTTGCATTTGCCAAGCGACAACGGCTCCTGCAATGCGCAAGCTCGCTTGCGCTGGCTGAATGCACAGCCGTCAACGCCCGAACCACTCGACGCCTTACCCGGCAAGAGCAATTACTTCATCGGCAATGACCCACGGCAGTGGCGCACCGATGTGCCAACCTTCGAGCGGGTGCGCTACCGCCAGCTTTATCCCGGCATTGATCTGATCTTTTATGGCCGCCAGCGCGCCTTGGAATACGATTTCGTGCTGGCCCCGCAGGCCGACGCGGCGCAGATCAACTTGGCTTTCAGCGGCGCGGACAAACTTGAACTGAACGAACAGGGCGATTTGCTGGTGCATACGAGCGCGGCGGTTGTGCGGCAGCATCGCCCGGTCGCCTATCAACAAACGGCGCAGGGCCGCGTCAACGTTGCAGCAGAGTTCGTATTGAACGACGACCAACTCAGCTTTCGCCTGGGTGCTTACGATCACAGCTTGCCCGTGGTGCTTGATCCGCTGGTGCTGTATTCCAGTTACCTGGGCGGCGATAACCGCGACAGCGCATACGGCATCGCCGTTGATCACGAAGGCAGCATCTTTTTGACCGGCCAAACCTATTCGCCCAACTTCCCCGTTAAAGCGCCCGTAGACACCCAACTTGACGGCACCAACGACGCTTTTGTGTTGAAGCTGGATGCGAGCGGCTCGCGCTTGTTGTTCTCGACCTTCATCGGCGGGCGCGGGTCGAATGATCGCGGCTGGGCGATTGCAGTGGATGCGGCGGGCAATGTGTATTTTTGCGGCGAGACCAATTCGCTGAATTTCCCCACAGCCAACGCGGTGCAATCCATCACGCGCGGCAACGGCGACGCCTTCGCGGTGAAACTCAACATCGCGGGGAATGTGCTGTTGTATTCGACCTATTTGGGCGGCTCGCTCAGCGATGCGGCCTACGCCATTGCGCTGGATCGCTTCGATAACGCTTACATCACCGGGCGCACCGACTCGGCGAACTTCCCAACCAAGAATGCGCTGCAAGCGAATCTGCGCGGCACCCGCGACGCCTTCATTTTGCGGCTTGACCCGGATGGCGTATTGATCGCTTCGACCTATTTCGGCGGCCCGCCCGCCACATTGGGAGGCCGCGATGCCGAAGCCGGCTACGGCATCGCCGTGGATAGCCAGCAAAACGTTTATGTGACGGGCTATACCTCATCGCCGCAATTTACGGTGGCGAATCCGGTGCAGGTCAATTTCGGCGGCATCGAGGACGCCTTTATCGCCAAGCTGAATCTGCCCGCCGCTCAATTGATTTATTCCACCTATCTGGGCGGCCAGGACGCGGATGTCGGGCGCGGCATCGCGGTGGATGCGTTCGGCAATGCGTATGTCACGGGCGTCACGCTTTCGACCGACTTTCCCCGCCGCAATGCGTTGCAACCCAATCCAGGCGGCGCAGCGGATGCGTTCGTCGCCAAGCTAAATGCCAAAGGAGCGGCGCTGGTCTATTCCACCACGCTCGGCGGCAGCGGTGATGAAAACACCGAGCAAATCACCGATCCCGAACCTGTGGGCAGCATTGCCGTGGATGCGCTGGGTTATGTGTATCTGACCGGCAAGACTGAATCCTCGAACTTCCCGCTGGCCCGCGCGCTGCAACCGCAAAAGAACGGCGACAACGATGCGTTCATCACCAAACTCGATCCGGCGGGTTCAACGCTGATTTACTCGACCTATTTCGGGACTTCTTTCGTGGGCAACAATGGGCTGGAAGAACGCGGCTCAGGGTTGGCGATTGATGGCGGTAACGTTTATGTGACAGGGCAAATGCTCGGTTCGGACTTGTTCACGCTCGCACCTTTTCAAAACAAGTATGGCGGCGGCCTGAGCGATGCTTTCATCACCAAAATCAGCACGCCCGACATCACGACCATCGCGCCGGTTTCCGCCGCCAGTTTCAACGGCGTGCAACTCGCGCCCGAATCCATCATCGCGCTCTTTGGCAGCGGCCTCGCGTCCGATACGCAAGCCGCCACCACGCTGCCCTTGCCGTCCAGCCTGCAAGGCAGCAGCGTCAAAGTGACCGACCGCAATGGCGTCGAACGCCTGGCTCCCCTGTTTTTCGTTTCGCCCAATCAGATCAACCTGCTCATCCCGCCCGGCACGGCCATTGGCGCAACACACTTGACCGTCACACCCAAAGACGGCCCCGCCCTCAGCGCCATCGTCCAAATCGAAGCCGCCGCGCCGGCCCTCTTCACGGCAACCGCCAGCGGGCAGGGCTTGGCCGCCGCCGTCTCGTTGCGTATCAAGGCCGACGGCACACAGATTTATGAACGCGTTGCCGAATTCGATGTGGCGCAACAACGCTTCGTGCCCGTGCCGATTGATCTGGGCGCGGCGACGGATCAAACCTTCCTGCTGTTGTTTGGCACGGGCCTGCGCGGACGCAGCAACCTGGCCGCCGTGCAAGTGCGCATCGGCGGCCTCACCGTGCAACCGCAATCGGTCGGCCCGCAAGGCGATCTGGTCGGGCTGGATCAAATCAATCTGCCCTTGCCGCGCAGTCTGGCTGGCAGCGGCAGTGTCACGATTGAGTTGACGGTGGATGGGTTGATTGCGAATCCGGTGATGGTGAGCATTCGTTGAAAGTTCGCCGCTGAGGTTTACTTTGCTGATAGACAACGCAGCGCAACCTGCCGAGCATTCGTTTCTACACAAGTCTACCGGCTCCGAGAAAAGCCCTGAAAGGGCGTAATTCAATAGCCGTGGGCAACGCCCACGGAACGGTTCGGGAAGAATTTTCGGCCCTGAAGGGGCCGCATTCGACGTCGAGTCCGGCCCCTTCAGGGCCGTAGAACCTGCTGACGGCCTACCGTGGGCGTTGCCCACGGCTATTGAATGCTGCCCTTGCAGGGCAAAGACACAGAGCGTCAGACTTGTGTAGAAACGAATGCTGCCGAGGTTGCGCGGCTTCA
>JACPYM010000105.1 GCA_016196035.1 Acidobacteriota bacterium
CCGCAGGCGAGACGCCTGCGCTCCCAGGGTGGCGCGAACGCATTGCGTGGATGGCGGCGGCGGTCTTGCTGCTGGGACTGCTGCTGGCGTTGCCCTTCGCCGTGAAGTATCTGCGCCAGTCGCCGCCCACTGCGCCGGTGGCCGTGCGCTTTACCGTCGTCGCGCCGGAGAAGGCTACGGCCATCGAGGCGCCGGAGCTTTCACCGGATGGCCGCCATCTGGTTTTCGCTGCGCGCACGGAAGGCAGGTTCAGTCTCTGGCTGCGTCCGCTGGGTTCGCTCACGGCGCAACCGCTGCCCGGCACGGAGGGCGTTTTCGGTCTTCCTTTCTGGTCGCCGGACGGCCGCTCGCTTGGCTTCGCCGCTGGGGGCGAACTCAAGAAGCTCGAACTGGCGGGCGGCGCGCCACAAACGCTGTGCAAGTTGCCGGAAGGCATCGGTTCAGCATTCGGCGGCACCTGGAATCGTGACGGTGACATTCTTTTCTCAAACCTCGCAGGGATTTATCGCGTCCCGGTGACGGGCGGCGAGCCGGTGCCATTGCTGAAATCAGACCAGCCTTTGCTTTACCGCTGGCCTGTCTTTTTACCCGACGGTCGCCATTTCCTCGTTCGCAAGAAGACTGCACAGGGGGCGGCGGAAATTCATCTCGCCGCGCTCGACAGCCAGGAGACCGCGCGCCTGCTGGCGGCGGATTTACAGGCGCGCTATGCCAACGGTTATCTGCTTTTTGTGCGCGCCGGAGCCTTGCTTGCCGCCCCCTTTGATGCCGGCAGCCTGAAACTCACGGGCGAACCATTCGTGGTCGCGGATAAGGTAAGAGTCGCTGGCGAGTTCGGCAGAGGGTACTTTTCCGTGTCCGACAACGGCAGCCTGGCCTACGATCCGAACGTTCTCACCGAAAATCAGCAACTGATCTGGGTGGATCGCGCGGGCAAGCCGCTCGGCGCGGTCGGGCCGCCGGGTGAGTATGAAGGTCCCCGACTGGCGCCCGACGGGAAGCGGGTCGCGGTGGGGCGGCGTGATCCGCAGAGCCAAAATGGGGACATCTACCTGATAGACCTCGCGCGGGACACCAGTTCGCGGCTGACCTTCGATCCGGGCGATGATCGCTACCCGGTCTGGTCGCCCGATGGCAGCCGCATCGCCTGGCGTGCGAAACGCGACAGGGCTTTTCAGATTTACCAAAAGCTGGCGAGCGGCGTCGGGCCGGAAGAGTTGCTGCTCAAAGAAGATGTTGTCATCGGTCCCACCAGTTGGTCGGCGGATGGCCGCTTCCTCCTTTACACGCGGGTTGATCCGACAACGAGACAGGATTTGTGGACGCTGCCGCTCGCGGGAGACCGCCAGCCCGCGCTGTTTTGGCAGACGCCGTTCACAGAGAGAGAGGGGCGGTTCTCGCCCGACGGGCGCTGGATCGCTTACCAGTCAGAGGATCAGGGAAAACCCGAGGTGTACGTGCAGACCTTTCCCGCTTCGGGTGGCAAGTGGCAGATTTCGACCAATGGCGGCAGTCAATCGTGGTGGCGGAGCGATGGCAAGGAGTTGTATTACCTTTCCGCTGACGGGAAGCTGATGGCAGTAGAGGTGAAGCCGGGCGGCAGCTTCGAGGCGACCGCGCCAAGGGCGCTCTTCGATCTCGCGCCAGTGCGGGCGATTGGTGGCGCAAGCAGCTATGCGGTGACGGCGGCGGGGGATCGCTTCCTCTTCGTCACGGCGCGGGAGGAGGCCGCGAGTTTGCAATTCACCGTCGTGACGAACTGGGCGGCGGAGGCGAAGAAGTAGCCCTGGGTGCGCACGGCTTCCAGCCTGCGGGCTTGGCAAGGGGCGCAGTGGCAATCAAAGGACACAACGCCGAGGCCCGCAGGCTGGAAGCCGTGCGTACCCAGAGTTGCCGTGTTGGCGCATTCAAAAATGATGCACGGCGCGAGGATCGGGTAAGCCCGTGCTGGCGACATAACCTGGACGAAACATTGATGAACTTCAAACAAATCGCTTCAATCATTTTGCTGGCAGTGACTGCTGGCACTGCTTTCGGTGGCGACACGCCGCGCCAACCGGTGACCGAATACGAACTCCTGCGGCGCATTCCGGCGGAGCGGTTGCGCGCCTTGATCGGCGACACGCGGCCTGACGCGCAGGGCTTCATCGGCACCAACCACCGGGCGGGCCAGTGGATCGAGGCGGGCACGCAGCGCGGCAGTTGCCGTGTGGTGATTTACGGCGTCGTGACGGGCGATCTCGCCGCCGCCGACGATGCCTGGCGCGGCATCGAAGTCACGTTCGCGCATCAACGCGCCGATGGCGGCTTTGAGGCGAATGACCGCCCCAATGGCGCGAGCGCCAAACCCTTCGGCGCAGCCGTTGAGACAGCGTTCTTTTTTCTGCAAGAGCTTGGCCGCGCCATCCTCGTCATCCGCGAGTCGCCGCACGAAAAGCACTTTCACAACCGCCTTGTCGCGCTCGAACCGAAGCTGCGCCGGGCGATGGCGTTTGTGGCTGCGGGTTACGACACCATCATTGCCAACAGTACGCACGCGGTGAATCGCATCGTCATTGCGGCGAAAGCCTTTGGCCTGTGCGGCCTCGCGTTGCACGACGACCAACTGGTCGCCACCGCGCGCAAGCTGATCGCGCACGCGCTCACCCGGCGCGACCAGGAGGGCGTGTTCATCGAGAAGGATGGGCGCGATTCCAGTTACAACGCCGTCTCGATCCTCTTTGGCCAGACGCTCGCGCTCCATCTGCCGATCCCTGAATTTGAAGCGGCCTTGCCCAAAGCCGTCGCCTGGCAGCTCACTTGCATCCGCCCGAACGGCGAAGTGGACGTGACCGGCAACACCCGCACCGGCGTCGGCAAAGAAAAATCCATCTTTGGCGAACCGAAAAACGTGAACTACGGCGAGATCGTGCAGGCCCTGACGATGTATGGACTCGTGAACAATGACAAGACTGCGCTCGCCACGGCTGACCGCGTGTTCGCGTTCTGGCGTGCGGGTGTGGCCTCTGCCAAATAATGTCTTGCCCCTGGGAGAGCAGGCGTCTCGCCTGCTGTAAAAGAAGCCGCGAAGCTTTCCTTTTTCCTCGTTTCCCGCATTGCGAATAATGGAATGAGGAAGGCTGCGCCGCTTTTTCCCCAGCAGGTGAGACGCCTGCCCTCCCAGGTGTTCATCCAGAATGTCTGACAGGCAACATAATATGAAAGGAACCGCTTATGAAACTGCGTCACTCTTCTTGGCTGTCTGCCGTGTGTTGGCCCTTGCTACTGGCCGCCGTTGCGTTGTCGCAAAGCGCCATTGATCCGAAGCTTGCCGCGGGCTTCAACGCGATTCGCGCCAAAAATCTGCGCGCCGATTTGACCTTTCTGGCGTCTGACGCGCTGGAAGGGCGGATGTCGCTGCAACGCGGTTCTGACGCGGCAATTCAATTTGTCGCGGCGGAGTTTGCCAAGGCGGGTTTGCAGCCGCTGGTGGGCGATTCGTATTTGCAAGAGGTCGAGTTGATCGAATACCGCGCCGACCCGCGCCGCATGGGCATCGCGCTCAAGCGCGGCGGACGTGCGGAGCAGTTCAGCTACATCAAGGATTTCATCGGCAGCTTCCCACACGAACTGACGCTGGCCGCGCCCGTCGTCTTTGCTGGCTACGGCATCACCGCGCCGGAATTCAGTTATGACGATTACGCCGGACTGGAGGCGCAAGGGAAACTCGTGCTCGTCTTCGATCACGAACCGCAGGAGAATGATCCGAAATCTGTGTTTAACGGCATCGGCAACACGCGGTACGCCAATGCGCGGCTGAAGGTGTTGAACGCGCAACGCCACGGCGCAGTCGGCGTCTTGCTGGTGAGCGAACCCAATCGCAAGCATCCGTCCAATCAGGAACGGCTGGCGCGCATTCCGGGCATTATGGAACGCTTCACGCGCAACGCGCAGCAGGCGCTGGCCGACAGCGAAACGAAAATTCCGTTGCTGACCGTCAGCGATGCGCTCGCGGCCAAGCTGCTCGAACCGACCGGTAAAAAGCCTGCCGAATTGCAAGCGGCGATTGACGCCCAACTCAAACCACAAGCGCAGGCGTTGGCCGATACCACTGTCGAATTGCGCATCGTCAATGCCGATCATCGCCGCGCTCTCAGCCACAACGTCATCGGTTTGATCGAAGGCAGCGACTCGCTACTCAAGCAGGAGACGATTGTTTTTTCCAGCCACTACGATCACGACGGCGTGCGCGACGGACAGATTTTTCACGGCGCGGACGACAACGGTTCCGGCACGGTGGGTGTAATCGAACTCGCGCGCGCCTTCGCGGCGAACCCGGCCAAGCCCAAACGCTCGCTGCTCTTCGCTTCGTTCGCCGCCGAAGAGCGCGGCTTGCTCGGCTCGTACTATTACGTCGCGCATCCGCTGCGGCCCATCGAAACGACACGCGCCGTGATCAATTTCGACATGATTGGCCGCAACGAAGCGCCCAGCACCCAAACCGACGGCCTGATCGAAATCGCCGCCGACACCACGAACGAACTCAACCTGATCGGCACGCTCAACAGCCCCGATTACCGCACCGTCGTCGAGCGCGAAAACCGCGCGACAGGCTTGAAGCTGAACTACAAATGGGATGACGACGCGGCGCTCAATGTCTTTCAACGCAGCGATCAGTTTCCTTTCGCGCTGCGCGATGTTCCGGCGATGTGGTGGTTCACCGGCTTTCACCCCGATTATCACCAGCCCACCGACACCGTCGAGCGCATCAATTTCGTCAAGATGGAAAAGATTTTGAAGCTGGCTTATCTGAGCGGCTGGGCGTTTGCCGATGGTGCGCGCGTCCCGCGCTTTCAAGCCAAACCAGTCGGTTAATTCAAGAGGAGATAACGATGTTCAACCTTACCTCGCGCTTCATTCTGCTGGCCGCGCTGAGCGCGCTGGCTGCGGCTTTCACACAACTCAAAACCGGCCCGCCCCTGCCGCACAAACTGGTCAACGAGTGGGCGAAGCTGCCCGCCGGTTGGAACTTTGGCGAAGTCTCCGGCGTGGCGACCGACCGGCAGGATAACGTTTGGGTCTTCAATCGCGGCGCGCATCCGGTCATGCAGTTCGACCGCGCGGGCAAATTTCTGCAAGCCTGGCCCGACCTCAAGATCGTCTCTTCGCACGGCATTCGCGTAGACGCCGAGGGCAACATTTGGCTCATTGATGTCAAAGGCCACGTCGTCTTCAAATGCAATCCACAGGGCCGCGTGCTGATGGTTCTCGGCAATCGTCAAGGCACGCCGGGCAACAATGACAGCAAGGATGCGTTCAACGAACCGACCGGCATCGCCTTTGCCAAGAACGGTGACTTTTATATCTCGGACGGCTACATCAACGCGCGCGTGATCAAATTCAATCGCGACGGCGAATACCTGACGCACTGGGGCCGGAAGGGCACGGGCGATGGCGAATTCAACCTCGTCCACGATGTTTGCCTGGATGCGCAGGAACGCGTTTACGTCGCGGATCGTCTCAACAACCGCATTCAGATTTTCGATGCGCAGGGCAAATTCCTGGGCAAGTGGACGGACATCGGCTCGCCCTGGGGCTTGGTGTATTCACAGGCCGAGAATTGCATTTTCATGTGCGATGGCGTGAACAACCGCATCGTGAAACTGAGTTTGGATGGGCAGGTACTGGGCACGCTCAGCAGTTACGGCAAAGTGCCGGGCAAGCTCGATTTCGTGCACAACATCGCGCTCGACAGCACCGGCGCGTTGTATGTGGCGGAGATCAAGAACTGGCGAGTGCAGAAGTTCGCGGCACGCTAACAGCAGGCTTTGCCACAGAGGCACGGAGGCACGGAGGGGAAGAGACAGGTTCAACACGGTTGGGTTTCCCTCAGGGCTTTTGCAAAGTCGCCAGCGCGAGCGCTCGAACGGTTTGACTGACGCCTGATTCCCGGTTCCTGATTCCTGACAAACTGAGCATACCGGCTGATTTTCAATTTGCCAGGAATCAGGCGTCAGGAATCAGGCGTCAGCCAAAGGTCTTTGGCGGATGTTTTGAGGACTTTGCAAAAGCCCTGGGGGTTCCCTCTGTGCCTCCGTGCCTCTGTGGCAAAGGGGCGTTTTTTATGTGCGTGCCTGACCGGAAAGCGTCGCCACCAACGTGCGCGCGCCACCGTGATTGCGATGTTCGCCCAGATAAATACCTTGCCAGGTACCCAGCAGGAAAGCACCGCGTCCAATCGGGATCGTCACGCTGTTGCCCAGCAACGAAGCCTTGATATGCGCGGGCATATCGTCGTCGCCTTCGATGGTGTGTTCGTAATAAGGCGCATTTTCGGGCACGACCGCATTCAGATGCCGTTCCAGATCGCGCCGCACGTCGGGGCTGACGTTCTCGTTGATCGTGAGCGAGGCCGACGTATGCTGGATGAAGAGGTGCAACAAGCCGGTTTCGATCCGGCGCAATTCGGGCAGTTGCGCGAGCACTTCGCTGGTGATGACGTGAAAGCCGCGCGGGCGGGGTTTGAGCGTGATGGTGCGTTGAATCCATTGCATGGCTGCCGTTTTAACGGTTCACGCCGGATGAGGCAAGGCAGAAGAGATTTTCAAGCAGTGTGGTTACACGACCAAATCCACATGCTGAATCGTGCCCGCGCCGCCCTGTTCGCCCAGCCAGATGCCGGTGGATTGGATTTGGCCGAGTTGCTGATTGGCGGTATCGTTCAAGCTGAATTGGGTGGCAACGTTGCTTAGGTTGAGCGCGCCGACGCCTGCTTGTTTTAGGCTGAGCAAGCTGTCATTGCCAGCGGCGTCTTTCGTCCAGACGCGCAACTTATTGAAGACCGCGTCCCCCTCGTCAATCCATTGATTGCCGTCGGTGTCATAGGCGGCCAGTTCGCCAAAGCCGTCGCCGGTCGTGGGGCCGAACAGTTCGCTGCCGTTGTTGATGCGGCCATCGCCGTTTTTGTCGAGCGCCAAAAAGCCGGAGCCGGGTTTGACGAAGGAGATTTGCTCGGCACTGCCATCGGCATCGAGATCAAAGCTGATCTTATCCGTGGTGAGTTGCGCGGCGGTACCGTTGAAATTGATGACAAGCGGGTCTTTGCGCACGGCATCGCCCAGACGCAGATGCTCTTCATTTTGGGTGACGAAGGAGCGGCTGAGATTCAGATCAACATTGAACTTGATCTCTTTGCCGTCCGTGGTGCGCACGACGCCAGTAGCCGAAAACGTCGTTTGCTCGGATTCCGCCGAACGTTCAACGCGGTCGTATTCAACGCCAAACCCGGCGGGGGCATTGCTCCCGGCCTTTGCCAATTCGGCAGCGGCTTGTTCGGTCTGGGGGTCAGGTTTGAGGTCTGCGGGCCGCACGAGATGCAGGTTGAGTTTTTTGCCCGTCAATTGTTCGATCACTTTTTCGAGCAGCAAGAGCTTCGCTTCATCATCGGAGGAAAGTCCGTCAGCGGACTGGGTGGCGGCGGATTGGGCGTGCGCTTGACGCCCAGGCGCGGAGATGGCGACCGCATCATGCGCGCGGCGGCGCGGCGCAGTGCCGCTGTGACCCGGTTCTGTCGCCTCGAAATCGGGGCGATGGTTGCCCGTCCAAACGCGCAGCCGTTCGTCGGATTGTTGCGTTGCCGCATAAATGCGTGTGGAACTGAGTTGGATGTTAGATGATGCAATCTGCATGCTGACCTCCTGGGCGCATTTGCTTGCCAATTCAAAGCGTGGCTTGGATGCAACTACCTTCCGTCTTATCGGATGGAAGCGCGGATTACTTGAGCGGGCGGCTGTACCGATGCTAGGCGATTCGATGGTAGAATGCCGCATCCTCAAATGAAGTCCATGAAGATCGAGTCTGGGTACGCAGCGCTTCCAGCGTGCGGTCTCGGACACAGACGGCTTCCTGCCGGAAGAAATGCGTTTGACGCCGAGACTGCACGCTGGAAGCGCTGCGTACCCAGACTGAAAGTGAGAAGCAATGAATCCTTTGGCTGAACAACAAGCGCGGCTGACGCGCCGGGCCTTTTTGCAACACAGCACCCTGGGCACGGCGGCGCTGGCGGCGTTGCTGAATGAATCCGCGTCAGCACAATCCATTGCCGGCTTGCCGCATTTCGCGCCCAAGGCGAAGCGTGTGATCTATCTGTTTCAAGCGGGCGGCCCGTCGCAACTCGACCTGTTCGACCACAAACCGCAACTCGCCAATTTGCGCGGCACGAACCTGCCCGACTCGATTCGCCAGGGACAGCGTTTGACCGGGATGAGCGCGTATCAGACAACGTGGCCGACCGCGCCGTCGCTCTTCAAGTTCGCGCAACACGGGCAGACGGGCGCGTGGTTGAGCGAATTGCTGCCGCATCTGGGCGCGGTCGCCGATGAACTCTGCTTCATCAAATCCATGCACACCGAACAGATCAATCACGATCCGGCGCAAACGGCCATCCTGACGGGCTTTCAATTGGCGGGGCGGCCCAGTGTGGGCGCGTGGGTTTCGTATGGCTTGGGCAGCGAGAATCAGGATTTGCCCGCGTTCATCGTGATGGTTTCGTTGGGCAAGAACGGCGGCGATCAGCCGTTGTATGACCGTTTGTGGGGTGCGGGCTTTTTGCCTTCACGCTATCAGGGCGTGAAGTTTCAGAACGGCCCCGACCCGGTGCTGTTCTTGTCGAATCCGCCGGGCATTGATCAACCGGCGCGGCGGCAGTTTTTGGATGACTTGGCCGAGATGAATCAGCTCAACGCCAAAGAGTACGGCGACCCCGAAATCACCTCGCGCGTGGCCCAATACGAAATGGCGTATCGTATGCAAGCCTCGGTGCCGGAGCTAACCGATCTGTCGAAAGAGCCAGAGCGCACCTTTGAGCGCTACGGGCCGGATGCGCGCAAGCCGGGTACGTTCGCGGCAAATTGCGTGCTGGCGCGGCGGCTGGCCGAACGGGGCGTGCGCTTCATTCAACTCTTTCATCGCGGCTGGGATCATCACGGCGCGTTGCCCAGCAACATCCGCCGCATCGCGCCCGAAGTAGACCAGGCTTCGGCGGCGTTGATTCTGGATTTGAAAGAGCGCGGGATGCTCGATGACACGCTGGTCGTGTGGGGCGGCGAATTTGGGCGCACGGTCTATTCGCAAGGCAAGCTGACGGCGGAAGATTACGGGCGCGATCATCATCCGCGTTGTTTTACGACCTGGCTGGCGGGCGGCGGCATCAAACGCGGCGTGACCGTGGGCGAGACGGATGATTTCAGTTACAACATCGCGCGCGACCCGGTGCACGTGCACGATCTGAACGCGACGATTTTGCATTGCCTGGGTATTGATCACACGCGGCTGACCTTCAAATTCCAAGGGCGTGATTACCGGCTTACGGATGTGCACGGCAACATCGTCAAGCAAGTGCTGGCCTGAGTGGTTATTGCTTCGTAATCACCTCATCCAGATTGAACAGCAGGCTGGCCGTCGTGGCATAGGCGGCCAATTCCACGGCATTCAATTTCGCATCACTGCGTTTGTCGCCGACGGCCAGCAATTGCGCGGCGGCTGGCGAGTTGCGGCTGAAATGTTCTTGTTGTTTGTTCAGATCGCGCAACAGCACTTGTAACTCGCCTGCGCTCGGCTGCCGCGCGGTCAGGACGCGGAAGCCCCAAGCCAGACGCTGTTCAGGCGTGGCGTCGCCTTCTTTCAACATGCGTTCAGCCAGGAAGCGCGCGGCTTCGACATAGGTCACATCGTTCATCAGATTCAAAGATTGCAGCGGCGTGTTAGTGCGCGTGTCCCGCACAGTGCAAAACTCGCGCGCCGAAGCGTCAAACACCTGCATCGTCGGCGACAACACAGTGCGCTTCCAGAAGGTGTACAGACTGCGCCGCCACAGCCCCGCGCCTTGGTCGCGTTCGTAACCGGTCAGGCCGGAAAAGGCCATGTCTTTGTACAAGCCATCCGGCTGATAGGGTTTCACCGAAGGCCCGCCCACTTGTTCAACCAGCAAGCCCGCGGCAAACAACGCTTGATCGCGGATGATGTCGGCGGAAAGCCGCAGGCGCGGCCCACGCGCGAGCAACCGGTTTTCAGGATCATCCAACGATTGCGGATTGCGGCCTGGCAGTGTGGATGATTGCGGATTTTTAGGTTCGGGCCGTTTTGAAGATTGGCGATAGGTCGCGCTCATGACGATGGTTTTGAGCAGGGCTTTGATGTCCCACCGGGCGGATTTGAGATTCGGGATTTGAGATTTGAAATCGGACGCGTCACGAACACCCCCTGTTCCTCCCTCGCTGAATTCGACCGCCAGCCAATCCAGCAATTCGGGATGCGAGGGCAATTCGCCTTGCGCGCCGAAATCTTCGACGGTTTTGACGAAGCCCACGCCGAAGAGCATTTGCCACAAACGATTCACGGCGACGCGGCTGGTCAGCGGATGAGCCGGGCTGGTCAGCCATTTGGCCAAGCCGAGACGGTTGTTCGGCCACTCCTTTTGCCAGGGAGTCAGCACCGCCGGGATGAGGCGCTCGACCTGTTCGCCCGGCGCATCGTAGGCACCACGTTTCAGCAAATAAGCTGGACGCGGCGTGGGCATTTCAGCCATTACCATCAAATTTGGAAACGTCTCTTCCAACGCAAACTTGCGCTGTTTCAGCGTGCGCAACTTCTCCGCCAGTACGCGCAAACTTTGTTGCGGTTGCCCCGCTGCCTTTCGCCGAACGTCAGCCTTGGCGGGCATCTCAGTTGAGCCGTTATCAGACGAAAGGCCGTCAAGAAATGCGCCTCGCAGCTTGGCGGCCTGTGCCGGTGTGCGTTGCGCAGGGCGCAGTGCGGCAATAGTTTCGAGTGAATCAGCGCAGGCGAGGATGGCGATTTCAGCGGGTTCGAGCGGGCGGCTGTACAAGCGCACTTCGTCGAGCGCGCCCTTGAAACGGAATTGCGGGCCGCCGCCGGCGCCGAGTTTCAAGGTGTTCTTGCTGCCGCCAAAGAGCAGAAAGAAATTGCGCTGGGTGAACGTCAGCTTGCGCGGCTGGCCGTTGACGTAAATGCGCAAACGATCTTCCCAGGCTTGTGTGCCGTCAAACACGACGGCGACGTGCTGCCATTGTTTGAGTGGTAGCGTGTCTGCGGTCTCGACGCGCAGGGCGTCTTCGCCCCAGCGGAAGACCATGTTGAAATGCAGCTTGCCGTTGAGAAAGTACAGGCCATAGCCGTCGGCGCGCGGGACGCCGTCTTCGACTTCGGCGGGCGCATCGCTGACTTTGGTGAGGATCGAACCGCTCTGCTCGCTTTCGGGATAGACCCAAGCCGCAATGCTGAAACGTTCGCGGTAATCCTTGCTGGTGGATTTGTAGCGAAAGTCGGCGTGGATGCCTGCGTCAAAATAAAGCTTACCGTCAAAGGCTACGCCCTGCCCCGTCGGCGCAGGCACATAACGCGGCGCGCCATTTTTGAATTCAACCGGGAAGTTGAGCGGCGGGTCTTCCTTACGCTTGTCGTATTGGTCGTGATACGCACGGTCGGATGGGTTGAAGGTCGGCGCAGTGTTTTCGTCGAGCGGAATACGCACGATCAATTTGTCGTGGGAAAACCATTGCTGCTGGCTATTCGACAACGTGCGCTCCCAACGGCGCTGCTGCGCGGCAGCTTGCGGTTCGAGCGCGGCGAGTTGCTTTTCGGTTTGCGCGATCTCGCGTTCCAGCGCGGCCAGTTGCTGCTGCTGTGCGCGTGTCGGTGCAGCCAGCCAGGGCGGCGAATTGCCCTGGTCAAAGGAATGCCCGTCTTCGTCAATGCTGTTGAAGAAGGCCGAGAACTGGTAGTACTCCTTTTGCGTGAAGGGGTCGAATTTGTGATTGTGGCAACGCGCGCAGCCCAGCGTCAGGCCCAGCAACACGGTCGCGGTCGTGTCTACGCGATCAACAACGTATTCGACGCGGTACTCTTCGGGGACGATGCCGCCTTCGGCATTGAGGCGGTGGTTACGGTTGAAGGCCGTGGCGATGCGTTGCTCCAAGGTTGGGTTCGGCAATAGATCGCCCGCGAGTTGTTCGGTGATGAATTGATCGTAGGGCATATTCGCGTTGAACGCCGCGATCACCCAGTCGCGCCAGCGCCAGGCGCTACGGTCGCCGTCAATCTGATAGCCGTTCGTGTCGGCATAGCGCGCGGCGTCCAGCCATTTGAACGCCATCCGTTCGCCATAACGCGGCGAGGCCAGCAAACGATCCACGACCTTCTCATACGCGTTCGGCGAGCTGTCATTCAAGAAGTCATCCAACTCGGCCAAGGTCGGCGGCAGGCCTGTCAAATCCAGCGATACGCGGCGCAACAAGGTTGCACGATCGGCTTCGGGCGACGGTTGCAACCCTTCTTTTTCCAGCCGCGCCAACACAAAGGCATCAATTGCATTGCGCACCCAGGCTCGGTTTTTAACGGCGGGCCAGGCGGGTCTGGCAGGTGGGATGAAGGCCCAATGCTGTTGCCAGGGCGCGCCTTGTTTGACCCATTCGGTCAACGTTTCGATCTCTTGCGCCGTGAGTTGATGTGGCGCATGGCTCGGCGGCATGCGCTCGGCTTCGTCAGCGGCGGTGATGCGGCGGACGAGTTCGCTGCGCGTGGTATCGCCGGGCACGATGGCGCGATGTCCGCCGAGATCAGCCTTGGCGGCGGCTTCGGAATCGAGCCGCAGCTTGATGCGTTTGGCGGTGGCGTCGGGGCCGTGACAGGCGAAGCATTTGTCAGAGAGGATCGGGCGAATATCGCGATTGAAGTCGAGCCGGCGTTGCGTGCTTTGGGCGGCGCTGGGTGGTAATGTTTGCCAGCCGAACCAGCCCGTCAGCAACAACGCCAGCAGCTTCAGCCGGTGACGCGCGGGAAACATGCCTTTCATAACGGATTCTCTGTTGGATGATGGAGTGTTTGTGAACTGCGTTTGCGCGGGCACTATATGCCGCAGGTCGTAAAATGCGCAAAAGAGCATGGAGTTCAAGCTTCAGCCTGTGTTGGAGATCACGAATACAAGCTGAAGCTTGAACTCCATGCTCTTGCTTTACGATCAGCCGTTCCGAATCAACCAACCAACTACATCACCGGCCCGACACGCCACGGCACAAATTCCTTGTGCCCCAGCAATTCGCTCTTGGTACGTTCGCCTGATGCGGCGCGGCGGATCAGATTAAAGATATGATGGCCGACCTGTTCGATGGTTTCTTTGCCTTCGACGATGGTGCCCGCGTTGATGTCAATGTTGTCTTCCATAATGCCCGCGATGCGCGAGTTTGATGCAACCTTGATGACCGGCACGACCGGATGACCGATGCCGGAGCCGCGCCCGGTCGTAAAGACGATCATATTCGCGCCGCCCGCGCCCAGGCCGGTCAGCGAAACCGGATCGTAACCCGGCGTATTCATCAAGCCGAAGCCCGGTTTATCAATGTGTTCGGCGTAAGCGTAAACGCCCGTCAGCGCGGTCGTGCCGCCTTTGGCCACGGCGCCCAGCGATTTCTCGGCGATGTTCGTGATGCCGCCCGCCTTATTGCCGGGCGACGGATTGTCATCCCATTTCGCGCCGAAGCGTTGCAGGTAGCCCTGATACCATTCCACCACGTCAATCACCTTGCGCCCGGTCGCTTCGTCAATCGCACGCCGCGTCAGCAAGTGTTCTGCCCCCATGCATTCGGGAATTTCCGCCAGCACCGAAGTCCCGCCCGAACGCACCAGCAAGTCGCTGCAATAACCGAGCGCCGGATTCGCCGTGATGCCGGAGAACGCATCAGAGCCGCCGCAGTTCAAACCCAAAATGATTTTGCCCATTGGCTGTGGCGTGCGCTTCATCGTTTGGCAATGCTTGATCAGGTCTTCGACTTGGCGCACACCCGCTTCGACGGTTTTGCGCGTGCCGCCGGAAACCTGCATTTCCAGCCCGACGATCAGCTTGCCTTTGCGGAAGCCTTGCTGGCCGAGTTGCACCGTGCCCAGGTACTTCGAGATTTGATTGACCTCGCAACCCAGGCTGACCATCAGTACCGCGCCGACGTTGGGATGAAAGATCATTCCGGCAATGGTGCGTTCGAGTTGCCAGGTGTCTTCGCCTTGCGAATGGCCGCAGCCTTCCTGATGCGGAATGGCGACGACACCGTCTACGCCGTGGGTTTTCTGATTGACGTGCTTCAACTGTTCGGCAATTAGCATCGCCACGTGGCTGGAGCAATTCGACGTAGCGATCACCGCAATGTAATTGCGCGTGCCGACATCGCCATTCTCGCGCAAATAGCCCATAAACGTGCCCGCCTGTTCGGGCGAAAAGAAATCCGTCTTGGGCGTGCGCGTGGCGTATTCGTATTCACCTCTACTGAAATCCGGCTCGGTGTTATGCGTGTGCACCCATTCGCCCACGGCAATATCGCTGGTGGCCTTGGCCATAAATTCGCCGTACTTGATCACTGGCGAGCCTGCCGGAATGTGACGGAGCGCAATTTTGTGTCCCGGGTTGATGTTTTCACGAACTTCAATCTGCTTGCCGCCAACTTCAACCGTAGCGCCTGCCGAAAGAGGCAGCCGCACGACGCCGACGTTATCGGTGTCTCTGAGTTTCAGGACAGGCACGACCGCTGCCCCGTTGGTACTTGCTGCTACTGCTTCGCTAGTCTTCATGAATTTTACCACTACTTGTTTTTCAGCCAGATGTTGCGTAATTCCAACTTCATCGGCGGCCCGACGTGCATTTGGAAACCCAGCAATCCGCCCAGGGCCCGGCCTGATGGATCGTCATCCACCGCCTGCGCCATCAAATGCCCGTTGAAAATGTGTGTGAGCACATTGCCGTGGGCGATGATGTGCACCTGATTCCAATCGTTCGTTTTGATCAGCGCCTTGAGATTATCGCCGCTGTTCAGATTGGCGACGATACGTTTTTTTCCACCGGGCATGATCTGTGTCATCTGCCCGCGCATCGCCAAAAATTGGCGCCCGCGCTCTTCGTAAAGCTGCCCGGTGAATTGGTTGGCGAAATCAATGTCCGCCTGATAGCCCTTCATCACCCACTTGCCCACGTCGGGCAACTCGACGCTGCGGTATTGTACGCCGCTGTTGGTCGAGTTCATACGGTACTCCAACTTCAACTCGAAATCTTTGGGCTGCCCGCCGCGCCAGATCAAAAAGGTATTGACCTTGACCGGCTTTTCCGCCGTGCTCTCGCCGATGATGGTTTCGTTTTCGACGCGCCAGAACTGCGGATCGCCATCCCAACCTTTCAACGTCTTGCCGTCAAAGATGGCGTCAAAGCCCGCATGCTCATCCATTGCCAACGCCTCAATGCCGGGGCCACGGCCTTGTCCGCCACCAGGGCCGCGCGGCGGGCCACCTTGTCCACCTTGGGGCGGCGGACCTTGTTGCGCAATGGTCGAAAAGGTCAACAAGGCCGCTGCTAACAAGGCGGCGGATAGTGCAATAAGCTTTTTCATTTGGTTCTCCAGGTTGGTTCAATCTTGGTTAGGGAAGAAAAGCAAAAGGCAAAAATCAAAAGGGCGGCGCTTTTCTTTTTCAGACTCGGCAAGGTGGCTTTTTGTCTCCCACTTTTGCCTTTTGATTTTTGCCTTTTGCCTTTTGATTTATTCCCCCACTCGCTCCCACTGCCGCGTCTGCGCCGACTTCAACACCGCATCCGTCACCAAATCTGTCGCCAAACCATCACGGAAGTTCGGCGCGCATTCTTTGCCTTCGCCAATTGCCGTCAGGAAGTCGGCGAATTGGTGCGTGAACGTGTGTTCGTAGCCGATCTGCAACCCCGGCACCCACCAATGCTTCAGATACGGCTGATCGCCATCGGAGATGTGGATATTGCGCCAGCCGCGCACGATGCCTTGATCGTTGTGATCGAAATACTGAAGGCGATGCAGGTCGTGCAAATCCCAAAATGCCGAGCAGTGTTCGCCATTGATTTCGAGCGTATAGAGCGCCTTGTGCCCGCGCGCATAGCGTGTCGCCTCGAACGTCGCCAGCGAGCCGTTTTCAAAGCGGCACAGGAACAAGCTGGCATCGTCAATGCCGACGGGTTCGACGTTGCCAGTCAGGTTGTGCTTGCGCTCTTTGATGAATGTTTCGGTCACTGCCGAGACTTCCTTGATCGGCCCATTCAGCCACATCGCCGTGTCAATATTGTGCGCCAGCAAATCGCCCGTCACGCCGCTGCCCGCGACGGCGACATCCAAACGCCACAGCCCTTCGCCCCCCTGCGGCAAGTCCTGCGAAATCGTCCAGTCCTGCAAAAACTTCGCGCGATAATGGAAGATGCGCCCGAAGCGGCCCTCGTCGAGCAACTGTTTGATCAACGTCACCGCCGGCACGCGGCGATAGTTGTACCAAACCATGTTCGGCACCTGGGCGGCTTCGACCGCGTCAACCATCGTGCGCGCCTCGGCGGCGGTGCGTCCCAACGGCTTCTCGCACATCACAATCTTGCCCGCCTGCGCCGCCGCAATCGCAATCTCGGCGTGCGTATCGTTCGGGCTGGCGATGTCAATCAGATCAATATCGCCGCGCTCAACCAGCTTGCGCCAATCCGCCTCGACCGTTTCGTAGCCCCAGTTCGCCGCGAAGGCTTGTGCGCGTTCGGGATTGCGTGCGCAGACGGCTTTGAGATTGACCTGATACGGCAGATCAAAGAAACGCCCGGCTTGCAGGAACGCGTTGGAGTGGGCACGGCCCATGAAGCCGTAGCCGATGAGTCCGATGTTCAATGCTTTTTTTGCCGTCATCATTACCTCTATTCGTAGGCTTAATTTCTAGTAGGGGAAATCTATCGAATCAATCCATGTTTTAAGTTTCTTTTGACCAAACTGCTGTAATGATTTGGTCGTATATTTGAAATTAGAGTCAGTCCCACTAAGTGGAGGATTACCATACTTTGCAGCAGAGTCGTAACCACTAGAACTGTGTGTATCTAGGGTAAACTTAGCAATCCTCCCTGGGTACTTTAATGCATATGCCCGAACCAACATAAGGGCCGGAATTACGTGATTAAACCAATCTTCCACTGTCTGAGTTGAACCAAGCTTGGGGTATCTGAATGTAGTGCCACCGAGATTTTGCCACCCGAGTCGTTCAAATGCTGATCGAAGATAATTGTGGTCATTGGTGCTGTTATTTTGAAGGTCAAATGTAAATAAAACAGGCATTTTGTTCTCCAGTTTTTAATTGCCACCAGTACATTCGTGCTGCAATCATCGTTACCAGGTTTGCGGGCGGTTATGCTGTCTTCGCCGCGCGAGCGGCGGCTGACTTTAGCCGTGGGTTTTCAACCCACGGAAAGCGTCAAACCCAATCCAGCGTCGCGTCAGCGACACCTGAGTCAGCCCCACAAATATCGCTCGTCATATTCCACGCCCGCCTTTTCCAAAAACCCGCGATACTCATCCTGAAAGGTCTGGCTTTGATGATGCGCGCGTTGATTTTGAATGTAGCGAATCACGTTCGGCACATGCGCCTTGCTCACGGTGAACACGCCGTAGCCATCCTGCCAGCCGAAATCCTGCAATGCAGGAAACTCATCGTGAATCCAGCTTGATGAATCTCCCTTGAGATATTTGGCAATGTCACACGGCGCAAGCGTGGTGGGCGCCATCACCAACGCGTGCAAATGATCCTCAACGCCACCGATTTGCAACGCGGTCATTTTGTGGTGACGCGCTATACCGCCGACATATTCCCAAATCCGCGCTTCCCATTCTGGTTTTATGAACGGTGCGCGGTTCTTCGTGCTGAAGACGATGTGATAGAACAACGCGGCATAGGTGTTGGCCATGATTCAACCTCGCTCAACATTCAGGCGTCGCTGACGCGACGCAGACGCAGCAATTCCAATTCACGCTTTCCGTGGGTTGAAAACCCACGGCTAAAGTCAGCCGCCGCTCACGCGGCGAAGAAACCGCGCCATTTCAATTCCACCCGTGCGCATCGCGCACCGCAAGCATCGTCGCCAAAATGTTATTCCAAGTCTGCGGATCAGTCATCGTTTCATTCGTGAACATGCAACCGTCCCAGTTGATATGTTGCGTGCTTTTCGTCACCACGCCGATTTCGTCACGCAGCCACAGCCCAGCGGCGCGCACGATGTCCATTCGGCCATTGGGATCGTTGGGCAGGCAGTGGCGGCCCGTCTTGTCGTGCGTGCCGGCGCCTTTCACCGTGCCGTCGTTTTGCGCGACGTGGAAGTCTTTGACCCAGGGGCGCAGCACGCTGGTCATCTTGCCCAGGGCCTCATACAAAACCTCTTTGTCCTGCCAGTCATAACCTGCCGGCAACAGCGAGTGTTGCGGCGCGTTGTAGCCCATCGTGAAGAGCATCGTATGCGCCATGTCCGCCTGAATGCCGAGCGTTTCGGGGCGTCCGACCTCTTCGAGCAAATCGTTGAGGTCTTTCCAACTGTGCATCCCGCCCCAACAGATTTCGCCTTCCGCCGCGAGCTTTTCGCCATAGCTTGCGGCGATGTTACAAGCCTCGCGGAAGGTGCCGGCGATCTTCTTCGTGTTACCAACCGGATCAGCCGCCCAATCGCCAACGCCGCACGAGGAATCCACGCGCACGATGCCGTATTGGCGAATGCCGAGCTTGTTGAGCTTTTGCGCGACTTCGCAGGACTTGCGGATTTGCGTCAGGAAGGCAGCGCGCTCTTCTGCCGAACCCATCGCCGAACCGCCGCCGGTCGGCCCCCAGACGGGCGCAACGAGCGAGCCGATGACAAGCCCGCGCGCGGCGACTTGCTCGGCCAACGCTTTCAACTGATCGTCGGTCGAATCAATGTCGGTATGTGGCAGCGACAGGAAGATGTCTACGCCATCGAAGCGCTGGCCGTTGACCACGGCGGCGGCGGTCATGTCGAGCATCGTCTCGAATTCGATGACCGGTTCGGCATCGGGGCCGCCTTTACCGACGAGGCCGGGCCAAGTGGCGTTGTGCAGCTTGGGAAATTGGTTGCTCATTAGATTGTTCCTCTAAACTCCTTCCACGAAGCAGCACGAAGTACTTGTCTTCCTTCGTGAATCTTCGTGTGGCTTCGTGGGGAAGATGATTTATCGCTGAATTAAAACGTCAGCTTCAGCGCCAATTGAATTTGACGCGGCGCAAAGGTGCGGTTAATCGCGCCAAACGAGGCGTTGGAGCGATTGCCGTCCGCCGGAAAGAAATTCGTCTTGTTCAGCAGGTTGAAAAACTCGCCCCGGAATTGCAGCTTCGTGCCTTCCCACGGCAGCCGGAAGTTTTTATGCAAGCCCAGATCAACCTGATAAAACGAATGGCTGCGCGCGATGTTGCGCCCCGCGTTGCCGAAGGGTTGCGAACGGTCAGTCGGAATCACCACATTCGCCGCGTTAAAGTAATTGGTGATCGTGCGCTGGCCGTCCGGCGCGAGCACCTCGCCAACGACATTCGGACGCGGATTGCTGCTGCCAACCTGAAACGCCGCCGCGGGCGAATAGGTCAAGGTGATCGGCTGGCCGCTCCACATATCGTTGATGAAGCTGAGTTGCCAGCCGCCGACTACTGCATCAGCCACCGCAGGCATCTTGTCGCCGAACCGCCGCCCTTTACCAAGCGGCGCATCCCACACAACGCTGGTCACGTTGGTCAGCGTTTGGTCATACGCCGACACGCCTTTTTCCGCCGCGAGATTGAAATAATTCTGCGGCCCCGGCGAATTGCCGTTGGGGTTTTCCAGCACCTGCGATGAATTGTCCATGGCCTTTGACCAGGTAAACGAATTCAACACGTAAAGCCCGCCGGCGACGCGACGCTCAATGCGTGCTTGCAAGCCGTGGTAATTCGACCAGCCGCCGGGAAAGTAAGCATTGATCGCCGCAAACGTAGCGATGCGGCGGCGCGCTTGCAATGTAGCGTTTTCAGTCGTGCCGTTCGGACGCGCCTGATTCAAGTCGGCGACCATCGGCAGCTTCACGGCGCGGTTGCCGACATAAGCGATGTCCACCAGCGTGTTGCGTGCGACCTCGCGTTGCAGCGAGAGAAACCAACTTTGCACGTATGAACTCGGCAGATCGCGCGGGATATATTTCACCGAAGCGTTGAGCGGACGGAAGCTCGACGGCGAAGTGAAATCCGCCGGATAGCCTTGCAGCGTCGTGCGGAACGTCGCGTCCGTCGGCAACTGATTGGTGACGCCGTTGACGACTTGCGGGCCGTTGACTGCCAGCAGGTTCGACGTGCCCGCGCGGTTGAAATGGTTGTAGCTGATGCCGAAGCCGCCGCGCGCCGTCACCTTGAACGGGCCGCTATACGCAAAGCCGATGCGCGGCCCCCAATTGTTGCGGTCGGGATTGAGCAAGGAACGTTGTGCGAGTGAGTTGCCGGTCGGCGTGACAATCGCATTCGTCGCCGGATCGAAATTGCTGACGCGGTTGTCGCGCTCCCATTGCGGCGTGGCGTATTCATAACGCATGCCCAGATTCAGCGTCAGCTTTGAGTTGACCTTGAAATCGTCCTGCACATAACCGAAGTGCATGCGCTGGCGATATTGCGCGATGAAAAAATTGACGAGTTGATATTGGCTGCGCAACCCGAAAAGAAAATCGGCGACGTTATACGTGGCGCTGTCGGCGACACCATTGGTCGGACGGCTGAAATTGCCGCCATAAACGTCCTGCCCATAGAGCGGATTCACGTCCATGATTTCAGTGTGGATGCGCTGATATTCATAGCCGGTTTTGAGCGAATGCCTGCCCAGCATAAACGAATAATTGACCTTCGGATTGACGACGAACGGATGCTGCCATTGCGGGTTTGAAGCGCGCCGCCCCAGGCTGGTGAAGCCCGTGATGTTTTGTGTCGTCAGCGGCCCGGTCAACGTGGCATCTTCGGGCAAGCCTGTAATACCAAACAGCGTCTTCATGCTCGGCCCGCCGATGCCGACGGGTTGTTTGCCCGCGCGCGTGCGCGTCAGCCCCAGGCGGAATTCCAGCAACGAACTCGCCGTCGGCGTCCACGTCACGGCGCCGGCCAATTGCTGATTGAGCACGCGCGTAAAGCCGTTGCCCGACCCGCCTGACGGCCCCGGTATGACGGGTTCGTTAAACACGTTGCTCTTGCGCTGGCCGATGCGCATGAAGGCGTTGATGCGCGCGTTGAAGTGGTGATCGAATTTCAAATCGAACTTGTCGTTGAAATCCTTGCTGCGCGGCGAGTATTGAAAGTTGTTCGCACGTCCGGCGATGGTCGGCGTTGGCAAATCGGCGAGCACTTTCAACCCGAACGGCGTGATTTTATTCGTCGGAATCGGCGTATTCGCCGCGAAGGTTTCGTTGGTCAGCGGATTGCGCACCGGCTTGTCAAAGAGGCCGATGCGATCATTCAACGTCGGCAGCGAACTGAACACCGGCACGCGGCTGACTTCGCGGAAGCCTTCGTAGCTCAAAAAGAAAAACGTCTTGTTGCGCCGAATCGGCCCACCCACCACGCCGCCGAATTGGTTGCGTTGCAACACGGGTTTGACACCGCCCAATGGTTTGAAAAAGCCGATGGCATTCAGGTTTGTGTTGCGCACGAACTCCCACAACGAGCCGTGCAATTGATTCGTGCCGCTCTTGACCGAAGCGTTGATGACCGCGCCACCGCTGCGTCCAAA
The DNA here is from genome assembly GCA_016196035.1 of Acidobacteriota bacterium. Classification (NCBI taxonomy): domain Bacteria; kingdom Pseudomonadati; phylum Acidobacteriota; species Acidobacteriota bacterium. Next base: position 21,590 of record JACPYM010000105.1, read on the forward strand.
CTCGGCGCTCATATTGTTCGTCACGACCTTGAACTCTTCGAGCGCATCGGGCGAAACCTGCATGGCCTGATTCGAAAAGTTCTGGTTGCTGGTGCCGTAAGAATTGTTGTCTACGCCGTCGAGCAGAAAGTTGTTGAAGGTCGAACGCAAGCCGTTGGCATTGAACGAACCTTCGCGCGCGTCGCCGCCTTGCGAATCCACGTTTTGCGCCAGCGTGGATTGCCGGATGCCCGTTGATAACAAGGCCAGCGCTGAATATTGGCGGCCATTCAACGGCAATTCGACGATCTGTTGGCGATTGATAATCTGGCCGCGGTCGCTCGTTTCCGTCTCGACCAGCGAAGCGGCATCGGTGACTTGCACGGTTTCAGTCAGCGCGCCGACTTTCAAGGTGAGGTCTACGCGCTGGCGCGCACCGACAGTCGCCGTAATGCCACTGGCGACAGCGGTCGAGAAGCCTTTCGCTTCGGCGCTCACTTTGTAAGTGCCGAGCTTGACGTTGAGAAATTGGTAGGCACCGTTTTCATCCGTCGTGGCCGTGGCTTCGATGCCCGTGCCCAGATTGGTTAGCGTGACTCTGGCGCCGACGACGGCATTGCCGCTGTCATCGCGCACGGTGCCCAGCACCGTCGCCGTATCGAACTGCGCGAAGATCGCCGTGGTTAGCAGGAAACACAGCACCGTCGCTACTCCGGCTGCATGTCGCAGAATGTTGGCTAAACCTCTCATTGTCGCCTCCGTTTGCTTGTATCTGAGTTGATGGATTGAGTGGGGCCGCCAGTGTTTTTGAAACCTGGCAGCAACGCCTTCCCGCTTGAATTCGGTGATTCTACTTTTTGCTTAACGCTTGGGCGATGGCAGCTTCGGCCAACGGCGCCATCACCGCATAGCCCGCGTCATTCGGCAGCACGCCATCATCGGTCAATTCCTTTTTTAGATTGCGGCCCTCGGCCAGGGCCGAGTAATAATCCAGATACACCGCGCCGCTTTCCGCCGCATATTCTTTGAGCCAGCCGTTCATCCCGATGATCTTGCCGAAAGGGCGCAGCAGCGATTGTTTCTGATAGCAATCGCAAATCGGCGTCAGCGAAGCCAGCACGACACGGATGTTGTTGGCTTTGGCAAGTTCAACGATGGACATCACGTTTTCGGCGAACATCGCCTGCGTGATCGGGCCGGTATAACTGGCGAGGTCGTTCGTGCCCGCAAGCAGGACAACCACTTTGGGTTTGAGCTTGATGACATCTTGGCGAAAACGCACCAGCATTTGCGGCGTCGTCTGGCGGCTGATGCCGCGATTGAAATAGGGCTTGCCGGGGAAGAAGGGCGCGCGGCCCTGGCCCCAGCGTTCGGTGATGTCGTCGCCCAAAAAGACGACACGGTTCTCGCCGGGCTGCGGCTTGGGCTGTTCGGTGTTCTCGCTGCCATAGCGAATCAAGCCCGCCCAATCCCACAGCAACTTGCGTTGCGCTTCGACCTGTTGCTCCAACGCCGCCAGCGTTGCGGCGCAATCTTGCGGCACGCGCGCGGCGGCGAGCGAACCAAGCACCAGCACGACCAGTAGAAATTTGAGCCAGCTTGTTCTCATTCAAAAATCAGCCGATCTTTTTTCTCATCCAGTTTGGCGGCTTCGAGGCCGGGCACTTTTTTCAAATCGGCGAGCGATTTGAAGGGGCCGTTCTTTTCGCGGTAAGCGATGATCGCGGCGGCTTGCGAACGTTTGAGCGAGAGCGCGCTTTCAAAATCAATGGCCGCCGCTTTGTTCACGTTGAGCAGCGGCACGTCATCTGCCGGATAATTCCTGACCAGGTATTCGGTCAGTAGCGCCAATTCGTCGGAGGTCGCTTTCATCCCCGCCGCCGCCATCTTCTCAATCGTGCGCTGCCAGCCGGCGCGGTCTTGCTTGAGCGAGAGCGACTGATCCAGCCCGTGACATTGCGCGCAGAATTTTTGCACTTCGGCTTTGCCGGGGCCGTCGGGCATGGGACGGCTTTGACTAGCGGAAGATTGACTCAAAATCGTGCCCGCAAAAAATGCGAAGACGAACAACAACGCGGCCCAACGCCGCGTGCGCGAACCATTGTGTGAAAAGCTGGAAAAACTCATGCCGTGATACTCAGTCATTAGACATTATCGGGAATAGGAATTAACCACGGGGAACATAGGGGAAGAGGAGAAAGGACAAAGTAGACCGACAGATCGAAATTCTTCCGCCGCCGGGATTTTGCTTGAGTTTCCCGTGCGCCCCGTGTTCCCCGTGGTTCGTTCGTTGCTTAATCCCGCAAAAGCCTAATGCTCCATCGGAAAGCCGAACGCATAGATCGTCCCATCGTTCGTCGTCAAATAAAGCTGCCCCACGCCGCCCGACAGCGCATTGCCGTGCGCGAACGAGAGCACCGTCTTGCCGCTGTTCCAAAGCTCCTTGCCTGTCGCCGCGTCGAGCGCATAGAGAACCGCGCCCTGTGAACGCGCCGCCGTGAGTTTGGCGTCTTTGCCGCGTGCCTCGCCGCTCGCGGTGGCGAAGACGACGCCGTTGATGATCGTCGGCGTCAGCGGCGCCATCAGATCGCGCGAAACCCAGCCGGGTTGCAGCTTGAGCGCGCCGCCTTCTTCGACGACTTTCCAGGCGGCGATGGCGCCTTTGGTCAACGCGCCGTTGTCGGCCTTGAATCCGGCAGCAGCGGCTTGCGCGCTGGTCACGGGCGCGAGGAACCAGCGCGTGCCGCTGGCGTCTTGCCAACTGGTCAGCGCGCCGGGCGCGAAGTCATTCGCTTTGGCCGCCGCCGCTGAACTCGCCAGGGGGCCGCCGCTCAAATTCGCCGCATCGAGAATGTGAATGCTGCCGTTCGTTGTCGCGGCGGCGACCAGTGTTTTGCCTTTGTGTTCAAACACCACCGGCGAGGACGAGAACTCCTGATTGCCAGCGGAGAATGAGCTTTTCACTTTCAGGCTTGCCGGCTCAAGCGCGACCAATGAATTCGCCGCGTCACCGCCGCCGCCCGTCGCCACATAAAGCGTGCTGTTGCCCGCGAAGGCCGCGCCGACCGCACCGGTGACGTTGCCTTTCCAACTCGTGACCTGCCTGGTTTCCTGATTGAGCGCCCAGACGCCGTTGGCGACGCCGCCGCAGGCACCCGTCGTCACGACGTAGGCGGTTTGATCCACCACGATCAAGCCATTGGCATTGGCGTTCGGCGGCAAAAACCGCGCGGGCGGCGCGGCCTCGGCGCCATTCGACAGATGCAGCGAATGCAACATGCCGTCGCTCGCCAGTGCGTTCACCAAAAACGGCCCACGGCCAAATTGTCCGCCCGGCGGATTCGCGGCATTGGGACGCGGCCCCGCACCCGGCGCACCCGGCGCACCCGGCGGCGGGCCAGCCGGAGCCGGTGGATTCGGTCTGACATTCGCCAGCGTCACGCCGCCTTGACCGGGTTCGCCCACCGCGCTTTTCGCGGGTTGATTGCGCCCGAACCCGCCGGGGCCGCCACCTGGCACACCCGGCATAAAGGCGATGGTCGGACGCACGATGCTCGTCGTCATCCCGCCGGGACAAGTCAGCGTGCTGGCTTGTGTGCTGGGCGCGGCATTCAAATGCTTCTCCCATTCGATGCGGCCCAGATCGGTGTCAATCGTGATGAGGTTGTCACCGCTGCCGCCGACAAAACCCAGCATGCGAAAGCCGCGATAGCCGATCAACCGTTCGAGCGTCGAGGGCGGCGTCAGGTTGTTGAGTTGTTTGGGATCATTCTTGAGCTTCAGCTTCCAGAGGAATTGAAAGCCCGGCTTCGACAGCGTGTCTTTGCTGATCTTCGCGTCCGACCTGACCCAGGCCGAACGCTGCGCGTCGCCGTTGTCGGTCATCCAGTCGCGGCCTTGCGCGTTGGCGGGCATCGTCAAAATCACGATCGCCGCGCACCCGCCCACTAACATAACAAGCCATTTATTCATTGCGGAAACTCCTTCAGGTTTCATAGCAAGCAAATAGAAAAACAAATTCAACTCAAGCCGCTTGTGCTTCGAGCAGTTGAGACGTTTTGGCTTGAATGGATTCAAGCACTGTAGCGCGCATGAAGGCGCTGGCGTGCAGGATTTCGACGCCCATCACTTCATTACCGTCATTGAGTTCGACCGTGATGTTCGGGCTAAGCTCCAAGCTCCGGCACTCGGCCCCTTCAGCGATAACAAGGTGGAGAATATCTTCCTGCTCAAAGTAGCGAATGCTCGTTTTATTCATTGCGTCAATCGTTCATCACTCGAACTAGCAAGTAGGTCACACGGCTACGGCTTTAGCGCCGCACCCGCTTTGCGCAATTTCTCTTTGAGCCAGGTATTGATAAGCGCCTCTGACGAAACTTTCTGCGCTTTAGCGATCCGAGTAACTTGCGTGACAACATCTTCTTCGAGCGCGATCAGGTGTCTTCTGCGTTTGATGTTTATCTCAAAGTCCGCTTCGGGCATCTGTTCCCAATACTCGCCCATGTCGTTTGCCTCGAAGAAACTCACCAGGTCAGCGGTCGAATTCATTGCCGGCAGCTTCTTGCCTTTACTTCTTTCCATATTGCCTTCTCTCGCGCTTCACCATGTCTCTGGCACTCAGGATCAGCGCTTCACGGGTCTTTTTGTAAACGAAGAGCACGGCCAGGTACCTGCCAGCGCAAGATCGTCCCAACGCCATGTAAACGTCTTCGCCCTTTTCAACAAAGCGGATTTTGGGCCGGTTGTTTAGCGCTTCTTCGACTTCTGCGGGGTCAACCTGATGTTTCCAGGCGGTAGTGGTAAAAATGTAAGGCTCATCAATTTTTGTCGCGTAGCGACAGTTGAGTTTAGCCGTGGTTTGAAAACCACGGTAGCGGTGCGCAGCAGTTCCGCGTCGCGTCAGCGACGCTTGAATTCAGGCGTCGCTGACGCGACGCGGAACCGTTGCCAAGCTTTCCCGGCGTTGAAACGCCGGGCTAAAATCGGGTCGCCGCTACGCGGCTGCAAAACCACAGCC
>JACPYM010000106.1 GCA_016196035.1 Acidobacteriota bacterium
CGCGATGGCGATTCTAGCAAGCGAAGTTCACGAACGGCAAATCGTATGACGGCGCGCGGTACCGTCCCAGCGTACAGCCTTTGGCATACACTGAACCGCAAGGTGCACTGGCACAACTGCGCAGACGCCGCTTGCTCACGCGCGCGGTACCGTCCCGACGCCGCGCGCCGTCATACGATTTGCCGTTCTTGAACTTCGCTTGCTAGAATCGCCATCGCGATGCGCAATCCAACTGTTTCAAATTCATGGTTGACGACGATCTGCTCGCTACTCTTGGCAACGGGCCTGTTTTGCGTCCAGGTTTGCCAAGTCATTTGCGCCACCGTTGCTTGCGCCGGTGAGGCTGTTGCAACACAGCCGCCAACCACCAGCGAGCACGCGCATTGCCATCCACAACCACAGCCTGAACCGCAAACACCTAGGCCGCACAATCATTCGCACGATTGCCAGCACCACGCCGTCTTGCAATCGCTGCTGCCCGGCAATCAAGCCGCCAAACAACAGCCGCAAGCCGCCGGGCAGCCGGTCTTCATCGTTTCGTTTTGCTGGGCGGAAAACAGCCAGCCCTTTGCTGCGCTGAACAAACCTGCGCCAGCGCCTTTCAAACCACCGCCGCGCGAACAACATTCCACTGTCCAACGCATTTAATCCGCCGCTGGCTGCCATCTGAGCCGTGCGCAGGCTGTCGTGTGTCTGCGCGTATCCTGAAATTGGCTGAAACGCGCACTGCCGCTGGCGAAGCCTTTGGAGTGCGGTGGCACAGGCCACCGCTTTGGTATGCCCTTGATAGGCTTACCCTCGAAGGCTTACGAAAGCGGTGGCCTGTGCTGTGCCACCGCACTCCAAAGACGCTGCGCGTCAGGTTCAGCCCGCTCAAGTCGGAGGAATTCTTTATGCGTTCAAGCCGAACGCTGGCATTACAGTTTTGCGGTGCCTTGGCGTGGCTCTTGTTGTCTGTGACACGCGCCCAAGCACAACAACCCGCGCCACCCCCGCTTCGTCTGGAAGCGTTGGAGCAACTGGCGCTCAAGAACAACCCCACGCTCGCCCAAGCCGAAGCCGCCATCCGCGCGGCGGAAGGGCGGCGCAAACAGGCCGGGCTTTGGCCCAACCCGATTGCTGGGTATGCGGGCGAAGGGCTGGCCTTCGATCCGCGCGTGCGCGCTTATCAAAGCAACCAGGGTTTCTTTGTCGAGCAAACCATTCTAACTGGCAGCAAGCTCGCCAAAGACAAAGCCATCGCCGCGCAAGACAAAGCGCAAGCCGAAGTCAGCGCTGAGGCGCAACGGCTGCGCGTGGTCAGCGCCGTGCGCGTGTTGTATTACGAAACACTCGGCGCGCAACAACTCGTGGATTTGCGCAAGCAATTGGCCGATCTGACGCGCGAGGCCATGACGATTTCAGAAGACCTGTACAACATTGGTCAGGCGGATCGCCCCGATGTACTGGCTGCCGAGGTCGAATTGCAACGCGCCGAGATCGAACAACTGCGCGCCGAAAACGGTTTGACGCGGCTCTGGCAGGCGCTGGCAGCCGTCGTCAATGAGCCGTCGTTGCAAGCGCAATTTCAACCCCTGCGTCTGGATGGTTCGCTCGAAGTGGAAGCGCCGCCATTCAAATTCGATGAATTGCTGGCGACGCTCTTGCGCGACAGCCCCGAAATCAAAGCCGCGCAAACCGGCGTCGCACGCGCCCAGGCTGTCCTTGCGCGCGCCAAGGTTGAACCCGTGCCCGATGTGTTCCTGCGCGCCGGGGCGAGCGCCAACAACGAATACAACGAAATCGCGGGCCGCCGCACCGGTTGGGAAGCGCGCGTCGAAGCGGGCATTCGCCTGCCGCTGTTTAATCGCAATCAGGGGAATAGCGCCGCCGCGCAGGCCGATTTACTGAACGCTGAACGCGAGGTGCAGCGCGTCGAATTGGAATTGCGCACGCGGCTGGCAGAAAGTTACGCCGCCTATCTGAACGCGCTGGGCATGGCGGCGCGCTATCAACGCGAAATTCTGCCGCGCGCACAACGGGCTTATGACCTGTATCTGGCGAAATTCCGGCAGATGGCTGCGGCTTATCCGCAGGTGCTGATTTCGCAGCGCACGCTGTTCGAGGCGCGCACCGAATCCATCGCGGCGCAAGTCGAATTGTGGCAGAGCGTGGCGCAGTTGCGCGGCCTGTTGCTGATGGGCGGCTTGAACGCGCCAAACACCAGCCTCGGAGCAAATCGGTAAAGCTTGGCCGCAGATGAACGCTGAGAGACGCCGATCTGAGTTGATCCGCGTGAAGCGGCGTAAATCTGCGGCTGGTTATGGGAGAACTTATGAATCGTCGCAATTTTTTACGGCGCACCTCAATGCTAGGTGCAAGCCTCGTCGCCGCGAATCAGGCGCAGGCGCAACAGCAAACCAAACCGCCTGAGCAGCAACACGATCATTCACAGCATGGGGCGCAACACGGAGGCCAAACGCCTGCCAAACCTGCTGCGCCCAAAGGGCAAAACCAGGTTGACGCGCTGAATGAACGGCGGCCTTATCTGCCTGTCATCACGCCCGATTTGCCGAAGCTGCCGTACACGCTCGACAACGGCGTCAAGGTCTTCAGGCTCGTTGCCGAGCCGGTGCGCACTGAATTCCTGCGCGCTTCGAAATGGAGCGAGGCGCGGTTGGTGGATGCCTGGGGCTACAACGGCAGCGTGCCGGGGCCGACCATCGAGGTGCAGGAAGGCGACCGCGTGCGCATCATCTTCACCAATAATTTGCCCGAACCGACCGCGCCGCATTGGCACGGCTTGGAACTGCCATTCAACATGGATGGCGGGCCGGGCTTGAGCCAGAATCCGATTATGCCGGGCGAATCGTTCACCTATGAATTCATGCTGCATCAGAACGGCACCTTCTTTTACCACTCGCACATGCCGATGCAAGAGATGCTGGGGATGATCGGGATGTTCATCATCCATCCCAAAGTGCCGCACGAACCGCGCGTGGACAAAGACTTCGCCTTTGTGCTGCAAGGCTGGGCGATTCTGCCGAACAACACGGTACCCAACACGCTGGCGATGGAATTCAACTGGCTGACGATGAATGGCAAGAGCGGCCCCGACACGACGCCGATGATCGTCAAACAGGGCGAGCGCGTCCGCATGCGCTTCGTCAACCTGAGCATGGATCACCATCCGATTCACATGCACGGCCATCAGTTTTACGTCACCGGCACCGAAGGCGGGCGCGCGCCCGCCTCCACCTGGTTCCCACACAACACGGCGATTGTCGGCGTAGCGCAGGCCCGCGATGTCGAATTCGTCGCACAATTCGAAGGCGACTGGATGGTGCATTGCCATCTGCCGCATCACATGATGAATCAGATGGTTTCGATGGTCGGGCCGATGGCTGCAATAGGGGCGCATGTAGGCCATGCTTTACAGACGGGCAAAGAAATGGAGGCTGGCATGGGCATCGTCAGCAAAGGCGGCGCGTTAGGCGAAGACATGAAACCTTCGCTGGGCCGCGCGACCGGCGTGCCCGGCGAATACGCGACCTCGAATGCCATCGCGCAAGCGGCGGCTGTTTACACCTGCCCAATGCATCCTGAGGTGAAATCGGACAAGCCGGGCGAATGTCCGAAATGCGGGATGAAATTGGTCGAAGTGAAAGCGCCCAGCCAGCGCGGGCGGCGCGTGCCCGGCTATCCGCAAGACATGTGGATGACGATGGATGAAGAAGTCGCGCGGCCCGAAACCTCGTGGCTGCCGGTGGGCTGGACGGGTTCGATGATGGGGATGATGTCATTGGTGCGCGTCTTGCCGCCTGAAAAATATGAGCGCATGCTGGCGCTCATCAAAGCGGGCAAGTATGAGCCGGGAGCGAAATTGCCCGGCGGAACGAGTGGGCAGCATCAACATCCAGGTTGAACAAGCTGGAATGACCAGTCCTGGGTACGCACCGCTTCCAGCGTGCGGACTTGGCGAGAGATGCGACGTGCTAGTAGGTTATCCTTCGGCATCTAGCGGTCTCGTGCCAAGACCGCACGCTGGAAGCGGTGCGTACCCAGGCACAAATAGAAGCTCCAATGAACCTCCATATTGACCCAGTTTGCGGTATGACCGTTGATCCCGCGACGGCGGCGGGCCAGTTTGAACACGCGGGCAAAACGTATTACTTCTGCAATCCGCACTGCCAACATAAATTCAGCGCCGACCCGACGGCGTATCTCAACAAAGCGCCGCAACCAATGGTGCAACTCGGCGGCAAAGCCAAAAGCCTGCCAGTGATGACGGCCTTGCCGGTGCTGCAAACCGAACTGCACACCGATCCGGTTTGCGGCATGAAAGTGAATCCGGCGACGGCGGCGGGGAAACACGAACATCAGGGCCAGACGTATTACTTTTGCAATCCGCGCTGCCTGGACAAGTTTCGCGCGAATCCCGCAGCCATCCTGCATCCCCAACACGAACAGACAATGCCGCCCGCTGGCGCGGAGAACATCGAATACACCTGTCCGATGGATCCCGAAGTCGTGCAGCTTGGCCCCGGCACTTGTCCGAAATGCGGGATGGCGCTGGAACCGAAGACGTTCACGCTGGCGAACATTGATGCTGAGAATCCCGAATTGAAAGACATGAAGCGGCGCTTCCGGCTCAGCCTCGCGCTGACGCTGCCGGTCTTTTTGCTGGCGATGAGCGAGATGCTGCCGGGCCAGCCGGTGCAACACGCGCTGGGACACGGCGTCGTGACCCCGATAGTATGGTTGCAATTCGCGCTGGCGACGCCCGTCGTGCTGTGGTGCGGCTGGCCGTTCTTTCAACGTGGTTGGGCTTCGATCGTGAATCGCAGCCCGAATATGTTCACGCTGATCGCCATCGGCACGGGCGCGGCGTTTGGTTACAGCGTGCTGGCGACGCTCGCGCCGGGAATTTTTCCCGCCTCGTTTCGCGGGCACGGCGGCGTGGTGCCTGTTTATTTTGAAGCCGCCGCCGTCATCACGACGCTGGTGTTATTGGGCCAGGTCTTGGAACTGCGCGCGCGCAGCCAAACCAGCAGCGCCTTGAAATTGCTGCTCGGTCTCGCGCCCAACACCGCGCGCATTGTGCGCAGCAATGGCAACGAAGAAGACATCGCGCTCGACCGTGTGCAGCCTGGCGACAAATTGCGTGTGCGGCCCGGCGAAAAGGTTCCGGTGGACGGCGTCGTGATCGAAGGCCGCAGCGCGATTGATGAAGCAATGGTCACGGGCGAACCGCTGCCCGTCGAAAAGAACGTCAACGACCAAGTCACGGGCGGCACGGTCAACGGCACGGGCAGCTTCGTGATGCGTGCCGAGCGCGTGGGCAGCGACACCTTGCTGGCGCAGATTGTGCGCATGGTCGGCGAAGCGCAACGCAGCCGCGCGCCGATTCAACGTTTGGCCGATGCCGTCGCTGCTTGGTTCGTGCCGCTGGTCGTGTTGGTCGCCGTCATCACCTTTGTCGTGTGGGCGGCGGTTGGGCCGGAGCCGCGTTTTGTTTACGCCTTGGTCAATGCGGTGGCGGTGCTGATCATCGCCTGCCCCTGCGCGTTGGGCTTGGCGACGCCGATGTCGGTGATGGTCGGCACGGGACGCGGCGCGATGGCGGGCGTGCTGATCAAAAATGCTGAAGCGTTGGAGACAATGGAAAAGGTCAATACGTTGGTGGTTGATAAGACGGGCACGCTGACCGAAGGCAAGCCGCGCTTGATGGCGCTTGAAGCTGTTGAAGACGGGGAGACGGGGAGACGGGGAGACGGGGAGAGCGAAAACAAGCTGTTGCAATTGGCGGCGAGTTTGGAACGCGCGAGTGAGCATCCGTTGGCGGCGGCGATTGTCGCGGCAGCCAAAGAACGGCAGTTGGCATTGGTGAATGTGGAAAGCTTTGCATCGCATACAGGGCAGGGCGTTGTCGGGCAGATCAACGGCCAACGTTTGGCGCTCGGCAATCAACGGTTGCTGGATTCACTGGGCATTGCGGTTGAGCCGGCGTTGGCTGCGCGGGCCGAACAATTGCGCGGTGAAGGACAAACGGTGATGTGGCTCGCGCTCGACAATACGCTGGCGGGATTGCTGGCGGTCGCCGATCCGATCAAGGCGTCGGCGCGCGAGGCCGTCGCGGCTTTGCACGCTGAAGGCCTGCGCATCGTGATGCTGACCGGCGATAACCGCGTCACCGCCGAAGCCGTAGCGCGCCAACTCGGCCTCGAAGAAGTCATTGCCGAAGTCATGCCCGAACAGAAAAGCGCCGCCATCAAGCGGTTGCAAAGTGAAAGCCGCATCGTGGCGATGGCGGGTGACGGCATCAACGATGCGCCCGCGCTGGCCGCCGCGCAAGTCGGCATTGCGATGGGCACGGGCACCGATGTGGCGATGGAAAGCGCGGGCATCACGCTGGTCAAAGGCGACCTGCGCGGGCTGGTGCGGGCGCTGCGTTTGAGCCGCGCGACGATGCGCAACATCCGGCAGAATCTGTTTTTCGCGTTTGTGTATAACGTGCTGGGCGTGCCGCTGGCGGCGGGCGTGTTGTATCCGTTTTTCGGTGTGTTGCTCAGCCCGATGATTGCCAGCGCGGCGATGACGTTTAGTTCGGTGTCGGTGATTACGAATGCGCTGAGATTGCGCAGGTTGAATTTATAAAGGCGGGCAATCAAGCTGCTGGCTGTGCTTGATTGGCTTAATAACTGATGTTGCGCACAGGTTGGTTCATTGAGTGCGTTGACAGCTTCTGTGTGCCGGAGGCACGGCGGATATTAGCCGGTGGTGGAGCGCGCGCTCCACCACCGGCTAATATCCGC